>NZ_JBXWSL010000035.1:0-29618 GCF_059613425.1 Ruegeria sp. BHSA123
ATCGCGGATTGCATTGCCCGATCTGCATCAGACAGATGACCGAGGCCGAGGCGGCGCTGGACGATTTCGCGGCGCTGGGTGTCGAGGTTATCATGATCACCACCGATACCGCCGAACGTGCCGCTGAAACCGCCGCAAAAGCCAATGTTTCCCGCTTACGCGTAGGCCACAGCCTGCCCCTGTCTGAGGCGCGGGAGGGTTGGGGCTGAACATCTCGACCAAGCGCGAAGGCAGTGCCGAACCAGACCTGTTCGCAGAGCCCGGACATTTCTACATCGCACCTGACCGGACGCTGTACTATGCTTGGCGACAGACCACGCCTTTCGGTCGCCCGTCGATGTCGGATATCGCGGGTGGTCTGAAGTTCACTTTGGGCAACAACTATCCCGCGCGTGGAACTTATACCGGCCCACTTTGACGCTCAAAGAGAGGCTTTGAGCCCTTCTGCCAACAAATCCCAGACCCTGCGGATACGCGGGGTCTGGCGCATGGCCTGCGGCGCAGCCAACCACACGGGCAGAACCGGGATTTCAACATCCAGCGGCAAGATTTCGACATCCGGGTCGGCTTCGGCCATCTGGACCTGGCTGAAGCCAATGCCGCATCCCGCGCGGATCAGTTCCCAATAGGCGCTTTGCAGATCGCAGCGGGTCGCAAAACTGTTGCGGCTTGCGGGCCACCCTTTTTCGCGCATGGCCTTGATGATTTCCTGATTGGCGTCAAACCCCACTAGGTCGTGGGAAAAAAGTTCTTCGGGTGTATTGGGGCGTCCCCTACGGTCGAGATAGGACTTGGCCGCGCAAAAGCATAGCGGCACCTCCCCCAGATATCGCGAAATGATATCCATCTGCGCCGGGCGATACATGCGAACGGCAATATCCGCCTCGCGGTATAACAGGTTTTCCGTGGTGTCTGTGGCGACCAGCTCAAGTTGAATGGCGGGTTCCTGCCTTCGGATATACGCCAGAATCGGTGGCAGCAGGTGATGCGACGCGAAGACCGAAGCGGTGATGCGGACCGAGCCTTCAAGTTGCTGCGACTGCCCTGCGGCGGCAAGGCTGAATGCAGTCATGGCGCTGTGCATTTGCTGCGCCATCGGCAAAAGCTGGGACCCTGCCACGCTCAGTTTCAGGCCGCGCGCGTGCCGGTCGAACAAGGATACGCCCAGTTCGGTCTCAAGGCTTTGTACTTGTCGTCCCAATGTGGGCTGGCTGCGATCAAGGTGCCGTGCAGCGGCGGACAGGGACCCCGTTTCGGCCACGGCCAGAAAGCTCTGGATCAGAGACCAATCCGCATGTGTCAGTGCTTTGTCCATTCAAAATTGAATACACATTCTGCATTTCTCGGCAATTCAATACGTGCATTGAATGGATAGATTGGTCTGAAACAGGAGGCATCAATGACACAAACTGCACTGATACTCGGCGCATCGGGCCGGTTTGGGCGCAATGCTGCAAAGGCGTTTCGGAATGCAGGCTGGGCCGTGCAGACATTCCGTCGCGGGTCCGGTTCTCTTTCCCAGGCGGCAAAAGGGGTGGATGTCATCGTAAACGGGTGGAACCCGCTCTATCCTGATTGGTCGCGTGAAATGCCCGACCTGACCAGACGTGTGATAGACGCCGCGTCCGAGACCGGAGCCACCGTACTGGTTCCCGGAAACGTCTACGTTTTTGGACCGGGCACGCAAGGCCCATGGTCCGGCCTTACACCGCACTTGGCCACCAATCCGCTTGGCCGTATCCGGATCGAGATGGAGGAGGCGTATCGCGCTTCAACCGTCAGAACGATCCTTCTGCGTGCGGGTGATTTCATTGACACCGAGGCATCTGGAAACTGGTTCGATCAGGTCATGATCAAGCATCTGTCGCGCAATCAATTCGTGTATCCCGGAGATCCAGAAGCTTTGCACGCCTGGGCCTATCTGCCTGATCTGGCCCAAGCTGCCGTCGCGCTGTGTGAAATCCGAAAGGATCTGCCGCGGTTCTGCGATGTTCCTTTCGCTGGCTATACTCTGACCGGAACTGAGATCGCGCAGTCTTTGTCGAGAGTGACTGGAAGGGACATATTCGTGAAGCCTATGCAATGGTGGCCATTGCAGCTGGCGCGACCATTCTGGCGCATGTCCTCACACCTGATTGAAATGCGGTATCTGTGGCAGGTGTCGCACCAGTTGGACGGATCGTACCTGACCGAGTTGCTGGGTTCTGTGTATCAGACAGATCTGGATGATGCATTGCGTTCTGCGATCTCACCCAGCCAAGTGGCTTTGCCCTATGCGAACGGAGAGACGGTCACGCCTTAGGGCAGGGTGACGTCAACCCAGACCAATCGGTGCCTGCTGGCGCGCAGGGCAGATTCGTATAGCTTACTGCCTTCTTTCGGCCACGTAACACCGGCGTCCGAAATGCGCAGGTCGGCGGACGGCAACACATAATCCACGCGCATTTCACCCGTGGCCTTCCAAGCGACCGTTGAGGTCGAGCCTGACGGGTCTTTCGGCAGCGGGTCTTGCAAACGCGGATGGGCCAGAAGGGACTGAATGGCCTGTTTACGGCCCTCCCCACGCGCTGGGTCAAGGTTGGCATCGCCGGCGATCAAAAAGGGACTTTCGGGGACTGGCCCCAGTTCACCGTTCAGTAAAACGGACCAGAGCCGGATCTCATCCTGATTGCGCAAGCCATTTCGATCCTCGGGCCCATCGAAAACGGGTGGCGTCGCATGAAGGGTCATCAAGTTGAGCCGCCCATAAGGGGTTTCGATCGGTACAACCCAGTGTGCGGTCGAAGACAGGCGTTGTATCTGATGTGCCGCGTCAGACGGGAAGGGTTGCCCGTTTACTCTAGGCAAGGTGGCGCCCGGTAAACTCCGCCACAACAGCTCGGAATAATCCTGAACCTCGGCGGTGATAATTTCGTATCGCGACAACACCGCCAACCCACCCTGACCGGTGAACTGCCCCCAGCCTTGCGCGTCGCCGGGGCCTTGGGTCTTGCCATCACCGTCCAGATCAAGCGAGGTTTCCAGGCCGGCATTGGGTTGTGTGGCAAGGTAATATCCATAATCAAGCCCCGCGTTGCGCAGTTTCCCAATCAGGGCGATTACAGCGGTATTGTTCAGATCCCAGTCGATACCCTGAAGGGCGATTATGTCAGGGCGCGCCGACGCAATAACGTCGACAACGGCCAGAACCTGCGCGTCATCGCGTTGAATGTCGCGAAGCAAAAAACCGGGACCATTTCTGCTAAGCTCGGTATTATAGGTGGCAATGCGCACGACTTCTGCCTGTGCCGCAAAGGGCAGCCATAGCAGACACAAGATGCGGATCATGCGGTCTGTGTTGACTCGCTGGTCGAATAGGCGCGGCGTTTTTCCATGATCAAGCCCGCGATCCTGAGGGTCGCCATGCCGCGCATGATCATGCTGGCGGGCAGGAAGGCCCATGCGCTCATGGTCCAGATCAAGGTCTGTGGATTCCCGAGGGAGATCGGGGCGATCACACTGCTCATCAACTTGATGATCGCCGGAATGAGGAATGGCAGCAGAATGCCGATACAGATGTTCAGGCGGCCATCCCTTTGAAGGCGCGCAACGACATCACCCCCTTTGGTCGGGTCAAACAGCGGCAAGTTAGTCCACACATTGAAGGCGCCATTGCCGGTTGGCCATCCCCGAACCCTGACCGCATAGGCAAAGCTGACAATCGTGACCAAAGCCGCAACATAAGCCACGCTGGCCGTGATGCGGACCAGTTCGATCAAGGCGTGGCTGGCATCCGGGGGTAACATCAGCACGATGAGGCGCACCGGAGAATAGGGGAAGTCCACCACATTTGCGACAGCCAGGCCAACCGAATAAGAGAATGTGGTCAGCTGCGTTGGTTCAAAGGCGTTTTTGCAGATCAGCGTCAGAAAGGTGACCATCGACATCAGGCCGACAAACCGAAGGCGATTGACCGGGGGCGCGTCGCGGAATTCGATAAAGCTGGGAAATGCGGAATTGTATTCGGCAAAGGTCAGGATAAACGCGAGGATCGCGAGAAAGACCAGTATCTCGGTCCCGTTCGTAGATGAGACAGGCAGGTACAACGCAGGTGTCAGCACCATAAGTGCAACAAGTATACCGCGTATAGCCGCCCCTGTTGTGCGCGCAATCACTATCCGAACCCTTTTTCAAACCGGATCAGCCGATCTTTGTCGACTTGTTTCCAACTTGCGCCCGTCGCTTCGTCTGACGTTGACGGATCCTCTTTAGCGCCAACATGAACGATAAGCTGCATTTTGCTCAAGCCGAGGTGCAGAAAACACGTGATTTCGGGCAAAAAGATGGCGCAACTGGTGCGGTATTGCATCATTTTCGACGCAAATCCGACGTGTATCTCAAATTGATACCCACATGTTGTGGTTTTCAAAAAATCAACCCCAAGAATGCGAGCGGGGCCGCCTTGGCGACCCCGTCAGGTTGAGTATCCACAGATTCGCCCCCAGAATCACACCCAGGGACGGGCCTGACTGGCGTGATCCTCGAACTTGTCGATGTGATGATCTTTTTCCATCGTCAGCCCGATATCGTCTAGACCATTCAGCAGGCAGTGCTTGCGGTGAGGATCGATTTCGAAATCGATCACGATGCCGTCCGATGTGGTGATCTGCTGATCTTCCAGATGTACGGTCATGCGGGCGTTTTCGCCTTTATGCGCATCATCCATCAGGATCGCGTGGTGTTCTGCCCCGACAACGATCGGCAGAATGCCGTTCTTGAAACAGTTGTTGAAGAAGATGTCGGCAAAACTGGTCGAGATCACGACCTTGATGCCGAAATCCTTGATCGCCCAGGGCGCGTGTTCGCGCGAGGACCCACAGCCGAAGTTGTCGCCTGCAACCAGAATCTCGGCCTCGCGATAGGCGGGCTTGTTCAGGACGAATTCTTCATTCTCCTGACCGTCATCGTGATAGCGCATCTCGTCGAACAGAACGATGCCCAGGCCGGACCGTTTGATGGTTTTCAGGTGCACTTTCGGGATGATCATATCGGTGTCGATATTGATCAGCGGCATTGGGGCGGCCACCCCGTGGACTTTTTCAAACTTATCCATGTTCACACTCCTGCGGGAGAGGGCCGCGCCCAGGCCCCGCGTTAAGCTTGTTTCGTTTCTTTTGGAGCGTCCTTGACGAAGAACGCCATGAAGACAAGGCCGAGCCCGTTAAAGATCATTTCGATCCCCAGCAGGATGCCCAGCAATTGCAGCAGCACCGAAGGATCCATCGCTGCAAAGCGCCAGATCAGGATCGCCAGAACAATTGACATGATGCCCGAGACCAGCGTCGCCCAGAAATACTGTGTTCCGCGCATCTGGAACGATAGGATCACTCGGGCAATGCCGCCAGCCATGAACAGGATCAGGCAGACGGTTGCCAGCGTCAGCGTTCCTTGCAGTGGGTGATCCAGAAAGGACCAGCCCAGAAACAGCATCACGACACCCATGATAAATGACAGTATCTTGTTGCCGGTCCCTTCGACTGTGAAGCCGCCAACAACCTGCAATGCGCCAGAAATCAGCAGCAATACACCTGTGACCACCGTCACGGTAATTGATGCCACGACCGGTGCGCCCAGCACAAAGATGCCGAACATGATGGACAGAAGTCCAAGCAATAGCCATTTTGTCCAGTCACTCATGTCTTTAATCCCTCAAATATCCAGTTATGAGGGCAGCTTACATCATTTCACGGACGTCTGTCAGCCGTCCTGTGATTGCCGCTGCGGCGGCCATTGCCGGGCTCAGCAGGTGGGTACGCCCGCCCCGGCCTTGACGGCCTTCGAAGTTGCGGTTCGAAGTCGCGGCGCAGCGTTCACCCGGTTGCAACTGGTCGGGATTCATCGCCAGACACATCGAACATCCTGCCAGACGCCATTCGAAACCGGCTTCTTTGAAGATATCCGCCAGACCTTCTTCTTCGGCCTGCGCGCGGACCAGACCCGAGCCCGGAACGACCATGGCGCGTATGCCGTCCTTGATCTTTTTGCCCTTCAGAATCTCGGCGGCAGCACGCAGGTCCTCGATCCGGCCGTTGGTGCACGAGCCGATAAAGACAGTGTCGATCTCAACTTCGCTCAGCTTCTGACCGACCTTCAGCCCCATGTATTCAATGGAGCGGCGGGCCGCGTCGACTTTGCCGCCTTCGAAATCTTCGGGGTTCGGTACGGTTGCGGTGATCGGCAGAACGTCCTCGGGGCTAGTGCCCCAAGTCACGACCGGCGCGATGTCCTCGCCGCGCAAGGTGATGACCTTGTCGAAATGCGCGCCTTCATCAGTAAAGAGCGTTTTCCACCAAGTCAGAGCCGCTTCCCATTGCGCGCCCTTCGGCGCGTGCGGGCGGCCTTTAACGTAGTCGAACGTTGTTTCATCCGGCGCGATCAGACCGGCACGAGCACCGCCTTCGATTGCCATGTTGCAGACGGTCATGCGACCTTCCATCGACAGATCACGGATTGCTTCACCGCAATACTCGATGACATAGCCGGTACCGCCAGCGGTGCCGGTCTCACCGATTACGGCCAGAGTGATGTCCTTAGCGGTCACGCCCGGTTGCAACTTACCGGTGATTTCCACCTTCATGTTCTTGGACTTCTTCTGGATCAGCGTTTGCGTTGCCAGAACATGCTCAACCTCAGACGTACCAATACCGTGAGCCAGCGCGCCGAATGCACCATGGGTCGCTGTGTGGCTGTCGCCGCAGACAACGGTCATACCCGGCAGGGTCCAGCCCTGTTCCGGGCCAACGATGTGGACAATGCCCTGGCGCACGTCATTCACCGGGTAGTAGTGAATGCCGAAATCCTTGGCGTTCTTGTCCAGCGCTTCGACCTGAATGCGCGATTCCGGGTTTTCGATCCCGTTCACGCGGTCCGGCGTGGTCGGCACGTTGTGGTCCGGTACGGCGATGGTCTTTTCCGGCGCGCGCACCTTGCGGCCTGCCATGCGCAGCCCTTCAAAAGCCTGCGGGCTGGTGACTTCGTGCACCAGATGGCGGTCGATATAAAGCAGGCAGGTTCCATCATCGGCTTCGTGCGCGACATGGGCATCCCAGATCTTGTCATAGAGTGTCTTGGGGGACATCGGTCCTCTCCCGTATGTAATGAGAAATAGCTGGCGAGTTGGCTCAGGCGACGGATAGGCGCGCCAGAACCGTGCGGGCAGCGCCAAAGAACCGTTCACGCAAGCGCGCGCGATCTTCCAGATTCTGAAGTTGGGCCACATTGAGTCTCATGCGGTTCAGATATACCGCGCCCTTCCGGCAATCAAGGTTCAAAACCGGTGTCAGGCTTGCATCACCCCGCATTGCTGTTCAAGCTGGCCCGCAGGAGACGTGTATGAACCAAGACCTGATCCCAAGTACGCTGACCGACCTCTATAACAACATGGTTGCGGCTTTTTCCGCGCAATTTGCAAAGCTGCTTGATCTGATCGTCACGCCGGGCTGGCGACAATATCAACTGCTCATCATCCTGTTGCTGTGGGCGCTGGCTTTGCTGCTGAAATTCCTGACCCAGTCTAAATGGGATGCCTGGGCCCGTTCACGCACGGGATGGCCGAAATGGCGGCTCCGGGTTCTGGTACAGTTGATGCGGCGGTTGGCGCTGGTCTACTTCATCCTGCTTTCGTGGGCATTGTATCTGATCATGCAGCAGCTCACCTGGCCGTCGCGCAGCTATATCATCGGGGTGATAGCTACGCTGGCGGCGGCATGGCTGGCAATAGCACTGGTCGCGAGACTGGTCCAAAACCGCACGCTTCGCCGGATTTTCAAGTGGGCAATGTGGATCTACGCAACGCTAGTCGCGCTGAATCTGACGGATGACGTCGCGGGTTTTCTTGACGGAGTGGCGATTTCCATCGGGGACCTGCATATTTCGGCCCTTGGTATTCTCAAAGCCACATTGCTGATTGGTATCCTGCTGACACTGGCCCGTATCGGCACGCGCGCAGCCGAACGCGCATTGCAAAGCAATGACGACATAACCCCGTCCATGCAGGTGCTATTGTCAAAAGGCATACAGGTTCTGCTTTACGGGGCAGTCTTTATGGCTGCGATCCGAACGTTAGGGTTCGATCTGACCGGCATCGCGCTTTTGTCCGGCGCCATCGGCGTGGGTATCGGGTTCGGTTTGCAAAAAGTGGTGTCGAACCTGATATCGGGGATCATCATCCTGATGGACCGCTCGATCAAGCCGGGCGACGTAATCTCGTTGGGGGATACGTTCGGTTGGATCAATGCGCTGGGCGCGCGATACGTGTCGGTCGTAACACGGGACGGGCGCGAGTACCTGATCCCAAACGAAGATCTGATTACCAACCAGGTGGTGAACTGGTCGCATTCCGACCGGTTCGTAAGGTTGGATCTGGATTTTGGAACCAGCTATGACGACGATCCGCATAAAGTGCGCGCGACGGCAATCAGGGCGGTGAAGGCGCTTGCCCGGGTCCTGAGCGGCGGCAAACATGAACCGGTTTGCCACATCACCGGATTTGGTGACAGCAGCGTGGACTATGTGCTGAGGTTCTGGATCAGCGACCCGACAAAGGGGCTGACCAATATCCGGGGCAACGTCTATCTGGCGCTTTGGGACGCATTTAAGGAAGAAGGTATCTCGATCCCCTTCCCGCAGCGCGAAGTCCGGCTGTTGTCGGACGGCGCAACTGCGCAACAGATCATCACAGAGTAAGCGTCTGTGTACGCCCTGCAGCGTGCATTCATTGAAATGTTGCATTCCCCTTGCTACCTTATTAGTACCCCGGCGCCGGGGTTTCACGGCGCGCAGCAAAGGAGGACTATGTCCTGTCTCTACATACACAGGCGGGTTTGCCCGCCGATGATGGGGTCAACATTATGGCCCACTCTCAGTCAATCAGCGACAAGCTGCTTGAACGAATCCTTTCCTCACTTTCCGATGACAAGGCCGAAGACGTCGTGCAGATCAACCTGCAGGGCAAATCATCGGTTGCGGATCACATGGTGATTGCCTCGGGTCGGTCGACCCGTCAGGTTTCGGCCATGGCGGAAAAGCTGACGGATCGCATCAAGCAGGAATTCGGTTTCACCTCGAAGGTCGAAGGCAAGGACACCGGCGACTGGGTGCTGATCGATACGGGCGACGTCATCGTCCATATCTTCCGCCCCGAAGTGCGTGAATTCTATCAGCTGGAAAAGATGTGGCTGCCTCAGGGCGGCAGCGCCTCGGCGAACTGAGGCGCCATCCCGGCCTGCATTAACAGGCCGGAGGCGAGAGAGATATGCGTATCAGCATAGTTGCGGTCGGGCGATTGCGCGCCGGACCCGAGAAGACACTGCTTGACGATTACCTGACCCGTTTTGACCGGACCGGCCGTGCGCTGGGCCTTGGGCCTGCGCAGGTGATCGAGGTTGAAGACAAGAAAAACGCAGGCATGGCAGCCGAGGCCGCGCTGCTGCGCAAGGCCCTACCCAAAGGGGCAGTGTTGTGCACGCTGGATGAACGGGGGCGGGTCATGTCCTCGCCCGATTTCGCGAAGAAGCTGGGTGATTGGCGCGACGCGGGCCGGCAGGACCTGGCATTTGTTATCGGTGGCGCGGATGGAATCGACCCAGTTCTGCGGGCCGAGGCGGATT
Source organism: Ruegeria sp. BHSA123 (assembly GCF_059613425.1). Lineage (NCBI taxonomy): Bacteria > Pseudomonadati > Pseudomonadota > Alphaproteobacteria > Rhodobacterales > Roseobacteraceae > Ruegeria > Ruegeria sp. BHSA123. The sequence continues at coordinate 9,648 of NZ_JBXWSL010000035.1, forward strand.
TTTCCGTTTCATTCGGGTCAATGGTCTGGCCCCATATGCTGGTCCGTGTGATGCTGGCCGAGCAACTTTACCGGGCCGCGACCATTCTGTCAGGTGGCCCCTACCACCGGGTCTGACATGGCGCAGCTTCTGATCGTTTATCACTCCCGCACAGGCGGTGCCCGGCAGATGGCCGAAGCGGCGGCCGAAGCAGCGCGAGGTGAGGCTGACACAAAGCTTATTCCAGCCAATCAAGCCGGGCCGGAAGATCTGCTGGCTGCCGATGGCTACATCTTTTGCGCGCCAGAAAACCTGGCGGCAATTTCGGGTCTGATGAAGGAATTCTTCGACCGCTGCTACTACCCGGTGCTGGGAAAACTAGAAGGCCGACCCTATGCGCAGATGATTTGCGCAGGATCAGATGGCGAAAACGCCGCCCGTCAGATCGCACGGATAGCCACCGGTTGGCGATTGAAAGCTGTTCAGCCTCCGCTGATCATTTGCACCCATGCGCAATCGCCCGAGGCCATATTGGCCGAAAAGACAATCCCGCAAGACCAGCTGGATCAATGCCGCGAGACAGGAGCCGCTTTGGGTGCGGGTCTGGCCATAGGTATTTTCTGAGGGTCAATCCAGTTTGACAACCGTGGTGCCTCCATTCCATCCATCGACGATGCACCGTGCCTGAATTTGCACCTGGTTCTGGCCTTTTGGAATGACCACCCCACCCAAAGAGCGGGTAAAGGGTTGTTCGGTTTCGTGTGGATGGACCAGCACGCGCATTCCCAATTCGTTTCCATCCATATCCTGAACACGCCAGCCGTCGGCGTAATGATCCCAACCCGTATCGGAATGCCGGATCGTTACATCGAACCGCCATGTATCGCCGTTCGCACTAGTGCGGACCTGCTCGATTGTTGGCGGGTCGGCAAGGGCAGGGCTGGCCATTAAGGCACAGAGAATAAAGTATCGCATCGCACCAGTGTAGCCAGTGAGGTAGCGCATCGGTATCACGTATCCGTGCTGGCGGCTCGGGCCATCAGTATTTCCCGGGAATGTGAGGCGAACTCGCGCCGATACAAGACGCCAAACGTGACCGCTGTGCCCAAAATGAGCGCGACAGGTCCAAGAAACCACGCCAGCGATGCCAATGCAAAATAGGTGGCGCGCAGGCCACGGTTGAAGCTGCGCGCTGCGGTGACACAGATCTCGGCCGCCTGACCGGCGCGGGGATAGGTTTGCGGGTCTTCGGGGTCATTGGGAACTGCAGCCATCAACACGGCGCAATACCCGAAAAGGCGGTGCGCCCACACATATTTCAGAAATGCGTTGGCCAGCAGCAATACGACGAAAAGGATCTTGATCTCCCAGACCATTGCCGGAACACTGCCGATGGCAAGGTCGATTGCGACGCCTGCCAGTCTTTCAGTGTTGCCCAGCAGGGCCAGCCCGCCCCCGATGGCAATCATCGTGGTCGACGCGAAAAATGTACTGCCCTGCCGCATGGCCGCCACGACTTGCGCGTCGAACATGCGCGGTTGGCGGGTCACCATCTCGCGCATCCAGTCGCGCCGATAATCGTCCATCATGAGGGCTACGGATTGTCTCTGCGGCGACGGATGTTCGATTTTCCACCCGATCCACAGCCACGCACCCAGCAGCAGAAGCAGTGATGCATAGTCCAAAGGGGCAAAAAGAGCGGCGCGTTCGATCCAGGTCATGGCCGCGACAGTAAGGCCGGGCATGGGAACTTGCCAGAGTAAGAAATTGGTAATATTATTTTACCAAAAGGAGTGATGCCATGGAGATGCCAAAGCCAAGCCCGGATGTTCTGAGCCGGAAATCTGCGCTTGTTGCGCGGCTGTCGCGGGTTCTGCCCGAAGATGCGATCATCCATGACCCCGCCGAAACCCGCGCTTACGAGTGTGACGCTTTGACAGCCTATAAATGCGCGCCGATGCTGGCCGTGCTGCCGTCAAGCACACAGCAGGTTTCGGACGTTCTGCGCATTTGTCATGACGAAAACGTGCCTGTGGTGCCGCGCGGCGCGGGCACTTCATTGGCCGGTGGAGCCTTGCCCACGGCGGATTGCGTCATTCTGGGCGTCGCACGGATGAATGAGGTGTTGGAAATCGACTACGACAACCGCTTCATCAAAGTACAGACGGGTCGCACCAATCTGAGCGTTACCGGCGCGGTCGAAGAGGAGGATTTCTTCTACGCCCCTGATCCGTCTTCGCAGCTGGCCTGTGCCATTGCTGGCAATATCGCGATGAACTCAGGCGGTGCGCATTGCCTCAAATATGGGGTGACAACAAACAACCTCTTGGGCGTGACCATGGTCATGATGGACGGCAGCGTTGTCGAAATTGGTGGTGCGCATCTGGATGCACCAGGTCTGGACCTGTTGGGCGTCATCTGTGGGTCCGAAGGTCAACTGGGAGTGGTGACCGAGGCCACGTTGCGTATTCTTCGCAAGCCCGAAGGCGCACGACCGGTTCTGATGGGTTTCAATGACAATGAGGTTGCGGGGCAGTGTGTCTCGGACATCATCAAATCGGGCATATTGCCGGTTGCGATCGAGTTCATGGATACCCTGTGCATCAGGGCCTGCGAAAACTTTGCCCATGCCGGTTATCCCGATTGCCATGCGCTGCTGATCGTCGAAGTGGAGGGGTCTGACGCTGAAATCGATTATCAGCTTTCGAAAATCATCGAGATAGCCAAACGCCATGACCCCGTTGAATTGCGCGAAAGCCAGTCGGCCGAGGAAAGCGCCAAGATCTGGTTGGGTCGGAAATCTGCATTCGGTGCCATGGGACAATTGAACGATTATATGTGTCTGGATGGGACGATCCCGGTGTCAGCCCTACCAACCGTTCTGCGCCGCATCGGAGAACTGAGTGAAGAGTTTGGGTTGCCGGTCGGAAATGTGTTCCACGCAGGCGACGGAAATATGCATCCGCTGATCCTGTTCGATGCCAACAAACCCGGCGATCTGGAAAAATGCGAAGCTTTCGGGGCAGAGATTCTGAAGCTGTGTGTTGACGAGGGCGGCTGTTTGACTGGGGAGCATGGTGTGGGGATCGAAAAGCGGGATCTGATGTCTCATCAATATTCACCTGCCGACCTTGAGGCGCAGATGGCGGTTAAGGACGTTTTCGATCCCAAATGGCTGCTGAACGCGGCCAAAGTGTTTCCGCTCGACGTGTCGGAGCCGCGGCGAATGGCAGCAGAATAAGGGGGCGCTGCCCCCTTGCCCCCGGAGTATTTTTGAAAAGATGAAGCCAATGAGACCTGAGACTGAGGCCGATCTGGCAAAGCTGGTGGCCGGGTTGGAAAACCCTGTACGCATTGTCGGAGGCGGGACGCGTGGAATTGTCGGTCCGCATGCAGAAATCGAAACCGGAGCTTTGCGCGGTATCACGCTATATGAACCCGGGGCGCTGACCCTTGTTGCACGGGCAGGGACGCCTTTGGCAGAGATCACGGCGGCGCTGGAAGCAGAGGGCCAGCACCTCGCATTTGAGCCGATGGACCATCGCGGTTTGCTGGGAACACAGGGTGAACCGACCATTGGCGGTGTCGTCGCGGCCAATATTTCGGGCCCTCGACGGATTCAGGCCGGGGCCTGCCGGGACTTTCTGCTGGGGGTGCGCTATGTCGATGGGCGCGGGCAGGTGATCAAGAACGGTGGCCGCGTCATGAAGAACGTCACCGGGTACGATCTGGTCAAATTGATGGGCGGGTCCTGGGGTACTTTAGGGGTTTTGACCGAGGTCTCGCTGAAGGTGCTGCCCAAACCGGAACGGGCGGCAACATTATCTGTTGCGGTTCGGGATGCTGGTACTGCGGTTCGGGTGTTGTCCGCTGCACTGAGATCGCCGTTCGAGGTAACCGGGGCTGCGTATGATCCCGACGCCGGGAAAGCCCTGCTTAGGGTCGAAGACTTCACGGATGCGGTCGCATATCGTACAGGCAGGTTGACGGCTGAACTGTCCCGGTTTGGTGAGATTTCAGAGGAAGCGGATGCAGACACGCTTTGGGCTGGTATCCGCGATGCTCATCCGTTTCAGGGGCAGGACGGGGATGTCTGGCGGCTTTCAGTTAAACCCGGAGATGCGGCCGAAGTTTCAGCGCGTGCTGAAGCGGATCAGTTGCTTTTTGACTGGGGCGGCGGGCTTGTCTGGCTGCGCGTCCCGAAAGGTACGGATCTGCGCGCGCGGCTTGATGTGTTTTCCGGCCACGCGACACTTGTGCGAGCGGATGCAGAAACGGTCGCGCGACTGGGGCGCTTTCAACCAGAGAACGCGGCCGTCTCGACCCTGACAAATGGATTGCGCGCGAAGTTTGACCCACGTGGTTTGTTCAATCCGGGACTGATGGGATAGGTTTATGCAGACATCATTCACAGAACGGCAGTTGCAAGACCCGGCAACCAAACGCGCGAACGAAATTCTGCGAAATTGCGTCCATTGTGGATTCTGCACGGCAACATGTCCGACCTATCAGGTTCTTGGCGACGAGTTGGACAGCCCGCGCGGGCGCATCTATCTGATCAAGGATATGCTCGAAAACGAGCGGCAGCCCGACGAAAAGACGGTCAAACATATCGACCGGTGCCTGTCCTGCCTGGCTTGCATGACCACTTGCCCATCAGGTGTGCACTACATGCATCTGGTCGATCACGCGCGTGAATATATCGAGGCGAATTACAAGCGCCCTTTGACGGATCGCATTTTGCGTTGGGTTCTGGCGCGGATCCTGCCCTATCCGATGCGCTTTCGCTGGGCCTTGATCGGGGCTAAACTGGGTCGCCCGTTCCGGTTCTTGATGCCAGATGCCCGGTTGCGTGCCATGCTGGACATGGCGCCAATGAACATTCCACCGGTCAGCCGCAACGATGATCCACAAAACTTTGCGCCCGAAGGCGAGCGGAAAAAGCGGGTGGCCCTGATGACGGGATGCGCGCAGAAAGCGCTGAATACCGACATTAATGACGCCACGATCCGTCTGCTGACCCGGCTTGGATGTGAGGTTGTGGTGGCTGAGGGTGCTGGATGTTGTGGAGCACTGACCCATCACATGGGCAAGGTGAAAGACAGCCATGCAGCCGCAATCGCCAATATCAGGGCCTGGATTCGCGAGATGGACGGCGACGGATTGGACGCCATCGTGATCAATACCTCGGGCTGTGGGACGACAGTCAAGGATTACGGGCATATGTTCCGAAACGACACGCTCTCGGATGATGCTGCGCGGGTCTCGGGTATTGCGATGGATATCAGTGAGCTGGTTATGCAGCTGAATTTGCCCGAAGGGCGTGATCAGGACCTTACTGTTGCGTATCACGCAGCCTGTTCACTGCAACATGGGCAGAAGATCAAGACCTATCCCAAAGACCTGCTGAAACGTGCCGGGTTCAAAGTGGTCGAGCCCGCCGACAGCCATTTGTGCTGCGGTAGCGCAGGGACTTACAACCTCATGCAGCCGGAAATCTCGGGTCAGTTGAAGCAGCGTAAAATAAAGGCACTGGAGGTCAAGAAACCCGATATCATCGCCGCAGGCAATATCGGCTGCATGATGCAGATCGGGTCCGGCACCCAAGTGCCAGTCGTTCATACGGTCGAGCTGCTGGATTGGGCGACAGGGGGGCCAAAGCCACCCGCCTTGCAACGGGCAGAGGGCGCTGTTCCCATATTGCGATGAGCCGCCCTGATGCCGACCCGCATCATTTCCTCAGGAAATTCCCCTGTACACCGATCGCCCTATTTTCGCCCAACGGGGCACGTACGACAAACGCTTCAGAGTGAGTCTCCGGAGACCCGAGTGCGCAACTGGATTAAGGCGATTGTGCTTTGTGCTTTGCCGATGGCGGCTACAGCACAGGACACCAGGCTGGAAAGCCTGGAGACCTCGGATTCCGGGCGCGAATGGATGGCTGTCGGGCGTCTGGATATTGCCGGAAAAGGGTTTTGCACCGGAACGCTTGTGTCGCCGACCCTTGTGCTGACAGCTGCGCACTGCCTGTTTGACAAGGTTTCCGGGCAGCGGGTGAACCCGTCCGATATCGAATTTCTGGCCGGGTGGCGGCTGGGCCGCGCTCTGGCTTATCGAACGGCAAGACAAGCTGTAATTCACCCGGATTATCAATTCAGTGCCGAGTCGTCGACGGACCGTGTCGGCGCGGATGTCGCCCTGATCGAGCTTTGGCAGCCGATCCGCAACACATCGGTCATTCCGTTTGAATCAGGAGATCAGCCCCGCCGGGGTGCGGAGGTGGGTGTGGTGTCATATGCGCATGACCGGTCGGAAGCACCTTCGTTGCAACAGGTTTGTTCGGTCATGAACCGGCAGGCAGGCGTTATGATCATGTCCTGCGACGTCGATTTCGGATCTTCAGGGGCACCGGTTTTTTCCTTTACAGGCGCGCGCCCTCAAATCGTGTCGGTTGTGGCGGCAAAGGCCAGCATGGATGGCCAGAGCGTTGCGATCGGCACTGCGGTTGAACATTCGCTGCAACTGCTGCGCGACGAGCTGTCTGCCGGGCATGGATTTGGATTGTCGACCTCCGGTTCAAGTACCGGCAAGAACGTCGGTGCAAGGTTTGTCAGGCCATGACCAAGGTCTTATTAATTTTGCTTTTGGGCCTGAGTGTTCTGGCGACCGCATCCCATGCGCAAGCCAACAAACGCAAGCTGACAGACCGGGATGACCTTTATGGTTGGGAAGCAATCGGGCGGCTGGATGTGCGCGAAGAGTCCTATTGCACAGGTACGCTGATCGCGCAGGACATGGTGCTGACCGCTGCCCATTGTGCTGTGGACCGCCGTACCGGGGAAACATACGCGCCCAAAGACATCACGTTTCGTGCGGGTCTGAGCAACGGCAACGCGTTGGCCGAACGTCAGGTCACGCAGATTGCGCTTCTGCCCGGCTACGCTTCAAATAACCCGCTTTCGCACGAAGGTGTTCGGATGGATGTCGCCCTGATGCGGCTGAATGAGCCCATTCCGTATTCGATTGCCGATCCTTTCGTGTTGCACAGCGGGCGAGTTTCGGGAAACGAGATCAGCATAGCCTCGTATGGGCGCGGACGATCCGAGGCGATCACGCGCGAAAGGTCGTGCCGCGTATTGGATCGCAGGCAGGGCCTGATCACATTTGATTGCGACGTCACCTTCGGGTCTTCCGGATCCGCCATTCTGGTAAAAAACGGTTCGCGCTGGCAGGTTTTGTCCGTGGTTTCAGCGGTAGGCACCAACGGTCGAAGAAAGGTGGGGTTCGGCATGGAGCTTGACGGAATAGTGGCCGAGCTCAAGTCCATCATGCGGCGCGATGCGCCAAAACCAACAGCTACGATCCGCCGGTTACAGGCTGGGTCCGGCGCGTCCGGGTCTGGCGCGAAATTCATCAGCTCCGGCGGGGGTTGAACTCGGTCAAATCGCTTCCCATGTCACTGATATCGGATCGCCACAACGGGGTCCGTCATCAACATTGGTCCGTCCAGCCGGAGGGCCAGATCGTGAATCGCTCAAAAATGAGGATATGACACATGCGTACATTTGATTTTGCACCGCTGCACCGCGCCACCATTGGCTTTGACCAGATCGCCGACATGATGGATCGTGTTCTGACCAATGATGTGGCACAGCCAAGCTATCCACCCTACAACATCGAAAAAACCGATGTCGACACTTACCGTATCTCGGTGGCCGTCGCCGGTTTTTCAGAAAGCGACCTGTCCGTTGAAGTGAAAGAAAACGCGCTGGTTGTTGCAGGTAAGAAGGCATCCGAGGACAAGAGCCGCAGCTATCTGCATCGCGGCATCGCAACCCGCGCGTTCGAGCGTCGCTTTGCGCTGGCCGATCACGTCCGTGTCACCGGTGCAAGCCATGAGAACGGAATGCTAAACATCGACCTGAAGCGCGAAGTGCCCGAGGCACTGAAACCGCGCCGGATCGAAATTACCTCGGCTAAAGCCATCGAAAAAGATGTGGTTGACGCCAAGGCCGTGAACTGAGGCTTTGAAAGCCTAGCGGCAGTCTCCTCCTCCCGGACTGCCGCAACACCCGCGCCCCGCGTTCCTCCAGACGCGGGGCGTTGTTTTTTTGATGAAAACGCCTTTGCATATCAAAGCGTGGGCCCGGTAAACTCCGCTACACTAATCGCGAACCTGTGCTAGAACTTGCAGATGTCGACGACATCCACGCAGACTAGACCGGCTATTCCTCAACCGCTTGCGGTTGTTGGCGTTCTTTTCGCTTCAATTTGTTTCGGGCTTGTTCCCTATTTCAGCAGGGGGCTGACCGAGCAGGGCGTCGCACCTTTCGCGGTCGCATTCTACCGCTACATCGTTCCGGCGGTTTTGTTACTGCCAGTTCTCGTCGTACATCGAACAGCCTGGCGCGAGATTTGTTGGGGTCTTGCGGTCGGAGTGGTGATGGGGCTTGGCTGGATCGGATATGTCACAGCCCTAAAGACATTGCCCGCATCGACTGTGGGCGTGCTCTATATGACATATCCGGTTTTCACGTTGATCATTGCGTGGGCTTTGTTCGCCGATACTCCCACAAGGCGTGCGATTCTTGCTTCTGGTCTCATAATTCTGGCTGCCATCATAGCAGGCTCGCCAGCATCCGTTCCCGTCGAGCACATTCCTACGCTTTTAATCTCGCTGGCGGCGCCATTTGGTTTTGGCTTCGGGATTTCTGTTCTGGTCCACAGGTTGTCCCGAATTGCGCCACTTGCACGTATCGCCTCGGTATCTCTGGGATCGGTACTTGGGCTTTTGCCTTTGATGCTGAATGCAGACGTTTCCACGCTGCTTCCTGAAGGTCAGTCCGATTGGGTTCTGATCATTGGAATTGGATTGGTCACGGCGCTTGTGCCGCAGCTTGTCTACACGATCTGTTCGCCGCTGATCGGCGCTTCTCAAACTGCGGTTGTCGGAAGCATTGAATTGCCCACGATGTTTGCAGTCGGGTTCTTTGCGTTTGGAGAAGCGATCACAACTGCGCAAGCCATAGCCTGTGCTTTGGTCTTAGGGGCGATTGCAATAACCAGAAGTCGGGTGACGCGCACCGTAACGACCGTGATAGCGAAAAACGAAAAGACGTAAGTTTGGGATCGTATCGAGCCCCATACGAAAAGTTCCTGCGATGCTTGCGCGTGGGGAATTCATGCTTGGTGAAATAAGTTTATTTCCCAGCCGCCACCGGTCCGTTTGACCCGAACAACGCCTCGCCTGCGGGCAGAATGGCCACCGCTCCAAGGCGATGGCCCGCCAGATCAGACCGACATGCAGACGTATTTCATCTCAAGATAGTCTTCCATGCCGTGATGGCTGCCTTCTCGGCCCAGACCGGATTGCTTGACGCCGCCGAACGGGCCCAGCTCAGTCGAGATGATGCCGGTGTTCACGCCGACAATGCCATATTCCAGCGCCTCGGCCACTTTGTAGACGCGGCTCAGGTCCTTTGCATAGAAATACGAGGCCAGTCCAAAGATCGTGTCATTCGCCATGGCGATCACGTCATCTTCATTCTCGAACTTGAACAGCGGTGCCAGCGGGCCAAAGGTTTCATCCTGCGCCACCATCATGTCCTGAGTCACGCCGGTCACAATGGTCGGCTGAAAGAACGTACCGCCCAGACCGTGAGGCAATCCGCCGGTCAGAACGGCGCCGCCCTTGTCCGTGACATCCCTGATATGCTCTTCCACCTTGGCGACCGCATCGGCATTGATCAGCGGGCCGGTTGTGGTGCCCTCAGTCAGACCGTCGCCGATTTTCAGGGCTTCAACTGCCGCTTTCAGTTTGGCAGCGAACGCGTCGTAAACACCGGCCTGTACATAGATGCGGTTGGCGCAGACACAGGTCTGGCCGTTATTGCGGAATTTGCACAGCATCGCGCCTTCGACGGCTGCATCCAGATCGGCGTCATCAAACACGATAAAGGGTGCATTGCCGCCCAGTTCCATCGAGCATTTCATGACCTGATCAGCAGCTTGCCGCAGCAGGATACGCCCCACCTCGGTCGAGCCGGTAAAGGTCAACTTGCGCACACCGGGGTTTTCGCAGAACTCCTTGCCGATCTCGCTGGCCTGGGATGAAGGCACCACGTTGAACACACCAGCTGGCACGCCGGCTTGTTCCGCAAGAAGCGCCAGAACCAGCGCGGACAGTGGTGTTTCTGCCGCCGGGCGGGCAACAAAGGCACACCCCGCCGCCAGCGCTGGCCCTGCCTTGCGCGTGATCATGGCGTTTGGAAAGTTCCAGGGTGTGATCGAAGCCGCCACACCAATGGGCTGTTTCAGCACCATGATCCGCTTGTCGCGCTGATGTCCCGGGATGGTCTCGCCATACACTCGCTTGGCTTCTTCACCGAAAAACTCGATGAAGGACGCGCCATAGCCGATTTCGCCGATGGCCTCAGCCAGCGGTTTACCCTGTTCTGCGGTCAGGATCTTGCCCAGATCTTCGGCGTTCTCCATCATCAGGTCGAACCAGCGCCGCAGGATCGCCGCACGTTCCTTGCCGGTCAGCTTGGCCCATTCCTTTTGCGCGGCCTCGGCCTGTGCAATTGCTCCGGCAACCTGCGCCCGGCTGACATCGGCCACTTTGGCCACCACATCGCCCCGGGCCGGGTTGGTCACGTCGAACGTTCCGTTGTCACCATCCACCCACTGACCACCGATATAGGCTTTGGTTACAAGCAAGTCAGGGTTCTTCAGAATTGATTTCAGATCAGTCGTTGCGTCCAGCATGTCATTCTCCGCGCAGAAATTGAGTTGGCGCACCCAATCAGGTGTTGAAGGCTTTGTCTATGGCCACTGATACAGGTCGATCAGCCCAGTTTTGATCAAATTATTTTCGGACCTAATCGTTGCAGCATAGTCGCAGCGTTGAGTTCTACGTCAGGTTGCGATCACGCGGCTTTTCTTTCCACCCCAAGTTTGCCAGAGTTTGCGTGATTTTTGGACTCAAGGGGATGTAAATGACCGTAACATTTCCTATCTTATTGGGTAATTAAAGAAAAAAAGGACAGCAGAGATGTCGAACCAGCAATTCGAAGCGCTCATCAAAGAAACGCAAACGAAAGTGCGCGAAAGCCAGTCGCAGATTGAGGGGCTGACCTCGCGCATCGAAGCGGCGCGGGCCAAGATTGGAACGGCCGAGGCCGATATCGACATCGAAAATGCCACGCTCGAGGATGTTCACGCCCACACTGAGGTGATGAACGCCAACATCGCCGAGCTGATCATGGGTCTGGACGATGTTACCAACGCGTTTTCCAAGGATTTCGACGAGATGCGCTCGAAAACCGGGTGGGAATCGTTTGTTGGCATCTTTTCCAAGGGAAAATCCGAGTCGCTGCGGCAAGAGCGGATGCGCACGGCCAATATCGACGACAAGTTGCAGGATCTGATCGCCAAATCCGATGTGATCGTGAAGCTGCTGCAAGGGCAGCTGACCGTGCTGGAAGAACAACGCGTAAAGGTCGAGGACAACCTGACAGGCACGCTGGATGACCGTGAGGCAACCGTGGCCGAACTGGAAGCATTGCGGGCCGAGATTCAGGGCATGGACCCGGCGATTATCACGCTCGAAAACAAGATCAGCGTTGAACAGGACGCCGCCGCGCGCACCCAGCTGGAAACTCAGCTGGCCGAACTGAACAAGCAATACAACGCCAAGGTTCAGGAAGAGCAGGTCAAGTTGGCCAAGTCTCAGACACTGGAGCGTTATATCGAAAAGGGTAAGACCTGGGTCGATTCGCTCCAGAACCAGGCGGCGACGCAGATGGTGCTGATCAACAAGCTGCAGACAGACACGCAGCAGCGCGTGGTGCTGTATGACGCCCTGACAAAATCGCTGAAAACCGCGCAGCAGCAGGACGTGGCCCACCGCATCAACGAGATCGGTGTGCAGACGGATCAAGAGGCGCAGACGGCGATGGCCGCCATCGGCACCGCGACCAACCAGAAAATGGCCGACATGCTTGAGGCGCACGAGGACCACATGGTCTTTGCCCGTGACGTTCTTGAGAAAAAGGCCAAGGCGGATGAGCGGTTTGCGCGCCGGTTTGCCTCGATTGTCGAGAAGCATGATAAGAATTTGTATGGGGGATGAGTGCGTGCGTTATTCTGCGCGAGAAATCTCTCTAGCCGTATTGGCAGTTATAACGGTGGCCCTAACGATTGCGTTTGGCGTCGGGCTGATTGCAAATATCCCAACTCTAAGTGTGGTTGCGATTTGGACCATGCTACCCAGTCAGCTTCTGATTGCTTACTTTGTGAAATCCTCATCAGACGCTGCTGAGGGTTGGGGGGGCGAGTTTACATTTGGAAAAGCAATCTTCTCAAAAGCTCTCTGGCGAAAGTATAGAAAGGAGTGGGCATTGCCTTTTGCAGGTATGTTCCTAGGAGCTCCACTGTTTTTGCGGTGGGGGTTGCCGGTGAGCGGCGTTGTTGGGCTCTACCTCTTCATTTTTGTGGCTCAACTTGAAGACTGCAGGGCAAAAATTTCCGCTCGCGTATGCGCAAATGACTAACCCCAGCCAAGACCATGTCGGCTTGACTGACACCTTCGCCTCGCGTCGCTATTTCCGCAAATTTGAGGTGATCACTGTCCATCTTCTGCGTGTGGCCGCGACGATGGAGGCGGAGGGCGCAATCAGCAAGCAAGAGGTGCGGATCGTATCGCGCTACCTCTCGGGGTTGCTCTACACTTTCCGCGCGCTGTCGATGAAATACCTGCTGGTCGGGCGCGATACGGGGCGGTTCTTTGGCAGCCTTGCAATGGACAAGCGCGACAGCGGGTTTCCGGTGGCGGCCGAGTTGCTGACCATGGCCAATGACGCGCAGCAGGCGCAGGTGCATCTGGCGAATATGCCCTTGGAAGATGACCTGAAAACCGACATGGTCCGCACGATCATCGGCGACCGGGAAATCCCCACCAAACTGCAATTTGCGCTGTCACAAAGGCTCTATTATGAAGAGTTGCTGAAGGGTCAGCTGTTCTGGGCCCGCAACGATCCTGAGTGCCACTGGATCGGGAATGTAGGCGAACGGCGCAAGTTCATGATCCACTGGGCGGTCTATGACAGCCAGATCAACCTGCCCGTCATCTATCTGATGCAGCTGGAGGACACAGGCAAAACCGCCCTGCCCAAGGACCAACGCCGCTGGCCTGAGGTGCAGGCTCACTTGATGGCGCAGTCTTTAGGCGGGCTGAAACTGGTGACCATCGCCAAGGGCTTTGATCAGGATTTCAACGACCTGCACCCCAAACACCTGCGCCGCATTCATGTGGGTCCGATGTATTCTTCGGCCTTTACCGAACAATCCGGCCCCTTGCGGCAGGTGCTGGAGGATGCGCAATCTCCGCAAGGTCAGGATTGGGCGCTGGCCTGGACCACCGAAGAGTTGCACAGCGAAGAGGTCATCGAGGAACGCGCTGGCTGGTTTTCAACTGTCGAGCGTGAGGTTTTTGCACTGGATCCTTTTGGCGGGCAGGGGGCCGAGACCGGGGCCACCCGCACCCAACGGTCGATCATCCTGCCACAGCGCCCGTTTCAGGTGCTGGCCGAACGCAACCCGCCGGGTTTTGCCGATGTGCGCAAGTTCGTCGTCAGCAATGCGGGGCAGGTTTTGAGGTACTAATTTTCGCCTTCGGCGAGAGTATTTTTGAAAAGATGAAGCAAGGGCGGTTTTTTAGATGAGTTTGACGTCAGATCAGATGGAATTGCGCGAAGACGATATTCGCAAGCACTACCCGGCAGCGACCGCTTTGCTGAATGGGTTCGAACATGCGCCGCGGATCGCCAAAGCCGTGGAAACCACCGTTGAACGCTCGCCGGGCGTGTCAACCGGTCGGCGATTTCGCTCGACGACACCGGGGTTGGTGACACGCCGGACCGTGCGCGCAGACGGGGTGCATCTGGTTGAGCGGATCGAAGCCTCGGACGATGGTGATGCCTTGGTTTCGCCGCCGCAAGCGACTGCACAACAGGTGATCCGCCGCGCCGTCGCAATCGCTCTGGCCGTGGCGGACACTTATGCGGAACAGACCCCGTTGGCCGATCTGAAACGGGCAAACCTGGCCGGGGATCTGCCCGCCGCACGGAAGACCGAGTTTTCAGAGGTACTGACAGCCGAAGCGTTGATCACGTTACACACGTTCGGCAATGCGCTGGCCTATCTGTTGTCCTCGCATCTGGGTGAGACCACGGTTGATATTGGTGAGATCGAAGAGGTCCTGACCGACAACGGCCAACTTGCCCTGCACGGCGCGTTGTGGGAGCTGGACCAGACGCTGGCCAAATACGCCTTGGACGATGCCCATCTGATTGCGGCCACCAGTGCCTATGCCGAACAACTGATGGAGAAGTCAGCCCTGCGCGCAGGGTCCGCAGGTCATCTGGCCCCGTTCCAGAATGCGGCCTGGCATATCGAGGCCGACGATCTGACGATCCGGGGGTTCGAGCCCGCTTCAAAGGCAAAATCAACCACCTTGACCATGACGTTCAAGAAACCAAACGAAGTGGTCGGCAACCATATCGCCAAGTATCAGGCGATGAAGCTGGCCAAGATGGTGATGGCCTATGATTTCGACCGCCGCCTGAACCCGTTTGCGGAACTTGGCGGGTTCATCTTCACCTTCATGGGTGACGGCAAACCGGGCACCGGCAAGACCACCCTGATCCAGATGATGGCCGGGCTGATCAACGAGTATTGCCAGAACGCGGGCTATCCGTTCCGCTATCAGAACCTGAGCACCGACAATATCGACAGCTATCAGGGCAAATCCGGCCAGAACGCCAAAGCCTTTATCAACACGATCATTGACCCCTCGGTCATCGGCTTTGGCACCATTGACGATATCGACCAGCTGGCGGGCAAGCGCGGCGACCGGCAGTCGTCAGCCGGGCAGCTGGAGATTACCGCCGTGCTGATGGAAAGCTTTGCCGGTGCCAATACCGTCGTACGCGGCAACTGCACCTTTGGCATGTTCTCGAACTACCCCGAGAATGTGGACGACGCCCTGCGTCAGCGGGCAGGCGCACGGTTTCTGGTGGACGGGCCGCAGACGCGCGAGGATTACATCGACATCCTGCACCTGCTGATGGGTCGCAACCACGACATCCCGCTGGGCGAACACGAGGCTTACGCCGCGCAGGAAATCAAAAAGGCCGTCGCCGCCAGTTTCGAAAGCCATTCCCGCCCGCATGAGGATGCTTTGTTGCAGGTCTATGACCGGGTCTCGGGCGAGATCGGTCAGATGGACACAATTGCCAAGCTGGGTACCTACCTCAAGGCGATCCAACAGGCGGATGAACGGTTCACCGGCCGTGCGATCAAGAACATCACCGACGCGGTCAAGGTCCGCGCGATGGATTTCGAACTGCCCGACGAATGGATGGAAAACCCCGACCTGTTCCTGTTCCGCGACTATGACACCAAGAAGGCCATGATCGAGGACCTGCGCCAGCCGATCACGGTCGAGATGGTGATGCAGGAGATCAATCGCTACGCCGACAGCGAGTTCCGTTACGCCGACAAGAGCGACGAGGTCGCCATCGAAAACGCGGTGCGTGAGATGGGCCGGATGGAAGAGGCCAAGCGGCGGTATCTGGAGGGGAAGGGATGACCTATACCTCGCTGTTCGTCGCAATAGCAGTTGGGTGGGTGGTGCCCTACGCGATATGGTTTTTGGCACCAATTGTCAGAAGGTCCAAGGTTCTGCACGGATCGGTAGCAGCCTTGTTGGTCCCGCTAGTGAATTTGCTGATTTTATATACTTTGAAATCTCTGAGTCTTATATCTGTCGAGAGCATTCCACTCTGGCCGATGGCGATGTTCTCTTCAACCACCTCGATTGGCGTAATCATTGCAGTAGTCGTAAGATTGCACATGCAGAAAGAGGCGTCATGAGCGTCTGGTGTAAACGTCAAAAGGTCATCGCGGCGCAGCCGCGACGCGCCCGACCCGCCCACGTCGTGCCGAAGGCACGCCTTTGGCGTGACGGCGGGCGCGTTCCGCACCCAACCTCAGGCCGGGCGCATCGCTACCGTTGCGCGGGAAGGCAAGGGTCATGATCCGCCTCATCAAAAAAGGCCTGATGTTCGGCAACCTCGTCCACATCTCCAGCCCGGCCTTAGTCGAGAGGTATAACCGCGCGCTGCAGCATCTGGCGGGCAAGACCACTCAGCTTTCGGATTTTCATGTGGATATCTCGGGCTATTCGCCGGAGGTGGGGATTGAGTTGGAGGACGAGCTCTACCTCAACCCCAACGGGGTCAACCGGCAGTTCATCCTGCTGACGACCGAGCAGAAACGCGCGCCTTTGCTGAACGTCAAGTTCTCGACCTCGCGCGATATCCTGCGCGAGTTTATCGAGATGAATGAAGCGCATTTGTTTGCCCTGACCGCCACTGATGCGGTGGCCGGAGAGCTGGTGAACTCGGTCTTCAAGCTCAGCAGTCCCCGTGATTTGTTTAATCTGCGCAAAATCGAGATTGAGGCCGACACCGCAGGCGGCACCTTGCGCAAGGCGCAGCAGCTGGCGGGCATGGTCGAACAGTTCAAAACCGCCGAGGACGCCTGGTTCGACGATGTGCTGATCGCCAGGATGATCGAGACCGCCAAGGAGACCGGCGACGTCACGCGCAACCCCGTCCATCTGCGCCACACGGATTTTGAGCAACGCAATTTCTGGACGGCGCATTTCGGCGGGCTGTACCTGTTCCCGGACCTGGATCACCCGGCGGCGATTTGTATGGGTGACAAGCCTGACGATTTGCCGATCAAATACGTTTTTGACCCGTCGCAGCGGAACCAGATTGCAAAGTTTCTGGGTTACAATGATCTGGTCGAACCCATCGTCAAGGCGCGCGGCGTGGATGCCGCCGCAATCCTGCAGCAGAAGATGGATTTCCTGACTGTCGACGCGGCGGCGGATGCGGATGTCGACCTTACCGGGCTGGACCGAAGCGATATGCGGCGGTTGGCGCGCAATCACTCGGATCGCTTGCCCGAAGCCTATCACGGCCTTGCGCAACTGCTGCGCTGGGCAAGCGACGGGGGGCCGTGGCCGCGTATCACGTCGGATCATCCGGCTTATTTCTACACTTTGCGCGCCGCTGACACGCCGAACCGTGATCTGGTGAATATGCTGCTGGCCGAATTGGCCCCGCTGGATCCACGCCAGATGTTCATCTGCCACAAAGAGCTGTTCTATAACACCTATTCCAGATGGCCCGAGAGCAAGAAAGCCTATGTTGCCGACTTCCTTGCGCGCGAGTATCAGGTGGACAAGCAAGGGGCCCGTGCCGCGCTGTTCGGCCATGAGCCGGATATGAGCGGCGAAGACCGGGTCAGCGATGACATAATCGCGCGGGTCGGTCCGTGGGGTTCGGTAAGGAAAGGCTGAAATGTTCGGGTTATTGCGCCTTTTGCTGATCTTGTTGGTGATCCAGACGATCGCCTATGTCGCGCTGTCTTTCTACTCGCGCGGGATACGCCGTCGTAAACTGGAAAGCTGGTGGGACGAGAAGGGCAAGTCGGGCAATAAGGACGCCTTTGTCGAACGCGGGTTGCATGTGTATGACAATTCGTTCCGGCGCAAACTGATCCTGGGTGTCTATATTGTGCCATGGGTGGCGATTGGCGCGCTGATCTACATCGTGAATTACATGTGAGGGTTTAGGCATGGCCTACGTGAAATGGGCGTTCATCATCATCTTCTGGGGAACGATCGCTGCGGTCCTGCAATACTCGCTGCCGCAACACGACGTTGTGCGTATCGTAAACACCTACGAAGAGCGGCAGGATCTGAACGACTGGACACGGATATTCTGGTCCGAACCCGAAGACCAATCGACCAGCCTGTCTAACCGGGATGTGCAATTCATTCAGGCCGTGCGCGAAAATGGCAAGCCGATCGTGTACCGAAACGAAGACACCGGGTGGGGGTGGCCACCCTACTTCAAGTTCGACACGGCGAACCTTTACACCGAAGCTAATGATGCGAAATCGACCAAGGAAAACCCGAAATGGGTGGTCGTGACCCATTACGGGTGGCGCAATGAGTTCATGTCGATCTTTCCCAACGCCATTTTCATCAAACATGTGGAAGGGCCGGATGCGCAGGTCATTCCCTGGTTCAACATCATTTTCTTGACAATTTTTGCCGCGCTGGTCTGGGCGGTTTGGGTGCGCTGGCGCAGGTTCCGGAAGGCCCGAATTGATCCGATGATTGAGAATGTGGAAGACGGCTTTTATGCTGCCGGCGACGCGATTGAAGAACGCCGAAACAGATTTCAGCGCTGGCTGGACAGCTGGAAGTCGAAATAGGCCTTAACGTCGCGGGCATGTTCTCAGCACGCCCGTTGGGCCAGAGATGCCGGCTACCTGACGACAAATTCTGCGTGCAAGGCACCCGCCGCCTTGATGGTTTTCAAGATGTCGATCATATCCTGGGGCGACACCCCCAGCGCGTTCAGGCCTGCGACAACCTCCGACAGGGTCGTAGCTTCGGGGATTTCGGCAAGGCCAGTTCCTTCTTCCTCTTCGATCCCCGCAATAGTGCGCGGCACGATTACTGTTTCGCCCTTGGCAAACGGGTTGGGTTGCACGGCAATCGGCGCTTCCTGAACTGTCAGGGTCAGATTACCCTGAGAGACAGCCACACGCGATATCCGGACTTCCTGCCCCATAACGATAGTGCCGGACCGCTGATCGACCACCACACGCGCTTTTGCTTCCGGCTCGACCAGAATATTCTCGATACGCCCGATGGCATGGGCCGTTGATACTGCCTGCGTTGCAGCAATGTTGAGCTCAACCGTGCCTGAATCGCGCATGATTGCCACAGCTCTGTTGAACTCGGTATTTATGGCGAATTCGATACGCGCGGCCGTGGTGAAATCGGGTTCTCTCAATGCCAGGCGCATTTGGGTCAGAGTTGACAAGTCGAACTCAATTTCACGCTCAACACGCGCGCCGGACGGGATCACACCCGAGGTTGGCACCCCGCGCACGACCGACGCGGCCTCTCCTTCAGCGGAAACGCCACCCGCAAGGATTGTGCCTTGTGCAACCGCATAGATTTGCCCGTCTGCTGCGTTAAGTGGGGTCATAACCAGCGTCCCACCCAATAGGCTGTTTGAATCGCCTATCGCCGAAACCGTTACATCGATTTGGCCGCCGACTCTGGCAAAAGGCGGCAGACTGGCTGTCACCAAGACGGCTGCCACATTCTTAGGCCGGAAATCCTCGCCCGTTACGTTCACACCCAAACGCTCCAAGATGTTGGACATGATCTCTTCGGTGAAAGGGGAGTTGCGCAATCCGTCACCGGTTCCGTTCAAACCGACAACCAGGCCATAACCCACAAGATCATTACCTCGGACACCATCGAAATCCACAAGGTCCTTGAGGCGGATTGCCCCCGCCCAGGCCATACCGGGAAGAAGGATCAGAAGAAGTATCAGCGCCCTCATCTCAGGAAATTCACCAGTGAAAGGTTCGCATTGCGAACGGTTACCGAATAGAGGCTTTCCAACTGAAACTGCACCGTTTGCAATTTCGCCGCTGTTTCGTAAGGATCTGCTGCGATTAGCTCGTTCCGGCCGAATTCCAGACTGGTTCGGGTCATCGAATTTCGCGTAGCGGCCTGTTCGATGCGGGCCTCGGCGCTGCCGACCTGAGCCCGCAGGTTTACCGTGGCATCCTGTGCGTTGGCCAGATCGACGCCCAGCTGTGTGAACAATGCAGTGCGCTGATCGGAAGAAAGAGCCAATGTATTGTCGGTGGCTAATGCTGCTACGGCAACATCCCTCAGGGCTGCTTTGAATGCCGGGTCGGTTGCCGTGAGTGTGTCCGTCGTCAGGGATATTGGGACAGATTGCCGCCTGAACTAAGAGAGGATTTGGCTCATCTGGTTGGGTTGATTATGCGGCGGATTTGCGGTGAAGCAAGCGTCGCGTT
>NZ_JBXWSL010000036.1:0-28069 GCF_059613425.1 Ruegeria sp. BHSA123
CTTGTTCCAGCTTTCAGAAAAAAACCCCCGCAAATCCCCATGCCGCTGCGGGCGAATAACCAACACACCCGACAACCCCGTCCGCTCAATCTCCATAACACCTAACCTCAACCGTCTGTTGCCTGTGTTAGGCGAGTATTGTCAGGCTGGGTGTCAATGCAAGGGTGATGCGCGAATTGCTGCTCAGATGATCGCAGACGGAAATGGCGGTTCGTTGCTTTACTGATCCCTCAAACCGCTAGGTCGCCTGCTGGTTCAGCATCTCAAGCACGGCGTCGCGTTCCGACAGAACCAGCAGCAAGGCTAGATCGCCCGGTTCCATCTGTTTCAGGATCATCGCGGCGGCCTCCGACGGGGATGCGGCCCTTTGGATCTGGGTCTTGTCATATCCCTGTTCCAGGGCAGACTTTTCGATCAGGTCCGGTATCTCTCCCAATGAGCGGCCCCGTAGATACCCTTCCAGTTCAGCAGCAACGACCACGTCGGGTTGGAAATTCAACGCGGTTGCAGTGACGTCCCGAATGTCCTGATCCGAGCGATCTCCGGCATGGCTGAGCATGATGAACCGCCGTTTTGCTGGCAGGGCCGACAGCGCATCGCACACGGCAGAAATCGAATGCGGGTTATGCGCGAAATCCACGAAAACCTGAGCGCCGTTGTATAGGAATTCGTTACAGCGACCCGGATTGTCCCTGGCATCCGGTTTGAACCCGGCCAACCCATGCCGCACCGCCTCAAGCGTCAGCTTCAAAGCCAGCGCAAGGCACATAGCCGCCAGAGCGTTCAGGATGTTGTATTTCGCGGCCCCGCCCATGGTCAGGGGCACGTCGGACACAGCTATGACCACCTGCTCGGACCGGCCGTCGAAAAAGACGATATTGCCCTGCGAAACATAAGCGCAGCATGTTCCCGCGTCCCGCGCCCGACGGATCAGATCACTCCCGGCATCCAGAGAAAACCACCAGATATTTGCCGTAGTGTTTTCGGCCTCGGCACGGACAAAAGGATCATCGGCATTCAGGGCCAGAACGCCGCCCTTGGTCAGTGTCCGGTGCACGGCGAATTTCGCCTGAGCCAGCTCGGGCACCGTGTTGACGCCGTATTGCCCCAGATGATCGTTCGCCACGTTGGTGACAGTGGCGGCCATGGCGGCACGTGTCGGCAGGCCGCGGCGCAGGATACCCCCACGGGCCACTTCGAGGCAGCCGATTTCAAGCCGCTTGTCGCGTAGCAACATCCGCCCTCCGCCGGGGCCGGAATAATCGCCGCGATCCAGAATATCATCACCCACCCGCACAAACTCGGTCGAGGTCAGTCCCGCGACCTTGCCCGAGGCGCGGGCGATGGCCTCCAGCAACCGGGTCGTCGTGGTCTTGCCATTTGTTCCGGTGATGAAGGCGACGGGGATGTTGTGAAGGGCGGGCCAGTCCACGTCATCCGGGGCGGGCAATGCGTCGACAGGCCAGGTTTGACTGCCGGTGCCATGCCCGATGGAAATTTCGTCATCGTCGCACAGGATATCCACGCCATGCGCCTCGGCTGCCGTGATCAGGGCGATCAGCGCAGGATTGGCCTCCTTCGCCATGACGCCTTTGACGTCCCGGATCATCTGATCAAAATCGCCCGGCGTCGTCGCCAACAACTCTGCCGCACAGAAATGCCAGGCGGTCTGCGCTGCAAAGATCGCGGAATAAAGCTGATCCATCGGTGCCGAGATTGCCAGATTGACACCACCGGTGAAGGTACGGTGGGTCAGTGCCTGATCCTGCCAGCCAAGCGCATCAAGAACGCGCCGGGCATGTTTTTCCCACAGTGCAATGACCTGCGCGGGGTCGATATCCGTGAAAAACACATCCATCACCGCGCCGGGGTGATCCCATAACAGGCCGGGGCCGGTCAGACGCCGCGCGTCATCCACCTGAATATGATCAGCGGTCGCGCATTCGATGGTCAGCGCGGTTTCAAGCTCTTCGATCCGGTCCATTCCGGTGCCCTCGCTCAATCCGCGTCTTCGCTGACTTCACGCGCCAGTCTTACGCCGCGTTCGTCCCGGATCAGGTTCTGGTCGCTGTCGAACATGTCCTCGAACGTGGTGTCGGCGGGGCTGGTCCTGGGTGCCGCCTCGGTTTCAGAGGTTTCGCCATCGGAATTGAAGTAGATGATCTGTTTCCAGCACCGTGTGGTGTCATCGCCAAAGATCACCAGCAGATCGCCCGGTGCCGCCATTTCCAGCGCGGCGGTCACGGCCTCAACCTCATCCGGGATGATCGTGATCGCCTCATCTGGCGTCCCGCAATCGATCAGGGCCTGCCGCATCATTTGCGGCACTTCGTCATGCCCGCGACCCCGGCGGCGGTCATCGGCCTTGCAGATGAAATGATCAAAATGCCCGGCGAGCGCTGCGGCTCCATCAACGATGTCTTCATCGCGGCGGTCGCCGGGCATCGCAACAACGCACAGCCTGCGGCCCTTGACGTCCAACTGATCGGCCAATGCGGCCATCGCTTTCAGCGCGGCTGGGTTGTGGCCGTAATCAAGAATCACTTTGAAGGGATGTTCATCATAGACGTTCATCCGCCCCGGCGCTTGGAAATAACTGGTGTCGAAAGTGCGCAGACCATGCCGGATATTGTCCAGATCGACCCCAAAACTATAGGCCATTGCCGCCGCGACCATGGCGTTTTGCACGTTGAAGATCGCCTTGCCCTCAAGGGTGGCGGGGATCAGATGCGACCACAGAACCGGGATGTGAAGCCCTTTGTCATAGATGGTCAGCATGTCGCCATTCATGCCTTTTTCCAGCACGATGGCTTTGCCCCCTGTCTTGATATGTTCCTTGACCAGACTGTGACCAGGGTTGGTCGTGACATAGAAGATCTGATCCGCCCCGGCATAATCGGCCATTTTCAGACAATTGATGTCGTCGGCGTTCAGCACGGCCGTATCGGTCGCGCTTTCCACCACCACCCGTTTGACGACGGCCAGCTCCTCTACCGTGTTGATCCCGCCCAGACCCAGATGATCTGCCGAGACGTTCAGACAGGCCGCCACGTTCGAGCGTTGATAGCCCAGACCCGAGCGCACCAGCCCGCCCCGTGCGGTTTCCATCACCGCAAAATCGACCATCGGATCACGCAGGACGATCTGTGCCGATTTCGGGCCGGTCATGTCCCCCTTGACGCTCAGCTTGCCATCCACATAGACGCCGTCGGTCGAGGTCATGCCAACGATTTTGCCGCTGGTTTTCATGATATGACCCAGCATCCGCGACGTGGTCGTCTTGCCGTTGGTGCCGGTTATGGCCGCAATCGGGATGCGGGTCTGTTCATTGGGGGGGAACAGCATGTCGATGACCTTGCCCGCCACATCGCGCGGCTGACCTTCGGACGGGGCCACATGCATCCGGAAACCGGGGGCGGCGTTTACTTCGACAATCGCGCCACCGATATCTTTGTAGGATTTGGTAATATCGTCGATCAGGAAATCGACACCGCCCACATCCAGCCCGACGGCCATGATGGCGCGTTCGGCCATGTCTCGGTTGTCGGGATGCACCACGTCGGTCAGGTCGATGGCGGTGCCACCCGTTGACAGGTTCGCGGTCGAGCGCAGATAGAAAACCTCGCCCTTGGGCAAGACAGTGTCTTCCGTCACGCCCGCATTCTCCATCAGGCGATTAGCCTGATTGTCCAGCTCGAGCTTGGTCAGTACTTTTTCGTGCCCGAAGCCCCGGCGCGGGTCTTGGTTCACGATGTCGACCAATTCGGCAATCGTATGGGTGCCGTCGCCTATTACATGGCCGGGGACGCGTTTGGCCACCGCAACCAGTTTGTCGTTCACGACAAGCATCCGGTGATCAAAGCCGGTGATGAAGCTTTCAACCAGAATGGCGCGGCTGCGTGAATGCTCCTTGGCCTCGGCAAATCCCGCCTCGACCTCGGCATCGGAATTCAGATTGATCGAAACGCCGCGTCCATGGTTGGCGTCCAACGGTTTGACCACCACCGGAAACCCGATCCGCGCTGCCGCACGCACGGCCTCGCGGGCCGAATAGACCATGCGTTGCTGCGGTACCGGCAGGCCAAGATCGTTCAGCAGATTATGGGTGTCTTCCTTGTCGCAGGAAATCTCGACCGAGATATGCTTGGTCTCGGACGTAATTGTCGCCTGAATGCGTTTCTGAAACTTGCCGTGCCCAAATTGCACAAGCGAGCCGGAATTCAGCCTGATCCACGGGATGTCGCGTTCCTGCGCCGCCTTGACCAGCGATCCGGTCGACGGGCCAAATTCCTTGCGTTGCGCCCTCAGCACAAAGCTGCGCAGTTCTTCATCCCAGTTGAAGTCCGGGTCGAATTCGTAATCCACCTGATCTTTCAGGGATTGCGGCAGCAGGTGCATCAGCAACCGCATCGCCAAATTGCCCGCATCCAGACCGACGTCACGCTGGCGGTATTCATAGACCATATTGTACTGGCCCGGCTCACCTGTGCCGCGCGTACGGCCAAAGGTCACGTCGGACCCGGCCACGTTCTGCACTTCGATGGCGCAATGTTCCAGCACATGCCCCAACCAGGTGCCTTCATCCTCGCGCAGGCGGCGGATGAAGCCGCCGGGTTCGCGATAGGAGCAGCCATGTTCTGCCAGACCGGGAAGCGCCTTGATCAAGGCGTCAATAAACTCGGAACCAATTTTTGCCGAGGGCCACTCTTCCAGAACACCCAGATCGATGACGTGGCGAATGACCGGAAAACTTGCCCAGACATTTGGGCCGACAAAGACATTGGTTGAGATTATTTTCATGAGGCTCCCCGTTGGTTAGCTATTATTCCCCCCGCTGGCGGCCTCTTGACCGGACATGTCCGGCAATGTGCAGAACGCCATATGCTCATCCGGCGGAAAAGCCTGGCGAGCCGTCAGATCATAACGGCACCCTTCGCCCAGAACGTCAAGCCGAAGTCCAAGCAGGCTCAGTGCTTCACCGCGGCGCGCGTCCCACATCGACGAATGAGTCAGATGACTGGCGTCAACGACGGTAACCGATCCACTGCCCACGACTTCAAGGACATTATCGGGTCCGATGAAGGCTGCCGTGTCTTCGTCGATACCCAGTCCGATCAAAAAAGGGTTGAAAGATGAAGCAGTTAACAAACGTCCCAGCCGATTGCGCTGTGTGAAATGCTGGTCGATGATGACGGCGTTGGTCAAGCCCATGCCCGGAGCCAGCGTGATATTGCCCTCAGCCGGGGCGGAGTTGCTGCTGCCCCCGGCCACCATGTGTTCGGACATGATTGATGCCCCGGCTGAAGTGCCGGCAACCGGCACACCGGCCGCATTCCGACGGCGAATTTTCTGCGCAACAAGCGTGCCACCCAGAATCGCCGACAGCCGCAGCTGATTGCCACCGGTCATGAAAACCCCTGTGGCGCGGTCTAGCATCTCGGCATAATCGGGATTATCGCAATCGGCACGACGTGAGATGGGCAGAAATTCGACCTTGCCCGCACCCAGTTCGGAAAAGATGCGATTGTAATCCGGTCCGGTCTCTTCCAGCATCGAGGCTGTCGGGATCACGACAATATCGGCATTCTCACCACCTGAAAGCTCTACGAACTTACGGTGGATCTGCATTTCCTTGACGCGGTCTTCGCCGCCGCCGATCGGGATGATGAACCCGCGCGGGGTCTCTGCATCAACGGGTGCAGGGCACATATCTTACTTACCTTCCGGTATAAAAGCAGCCAGCCATCGGGGCCACTCGGACGCTTAATCTGTTCATACATGCCGTGTCGGGCCATCTGACCTTATCGGACATGCCGTTCCCCCCAGCGACATCACATGCCGCACGGCAGGGATTTCGTCAAGAACCACCGGTTTTGTGCCTGCTTCAGCCTGCCAGTGCCAAACCCTGCGCGACAAAAGCAATCCCCCCGAAACATCAAAGCTCCGGGGGGATCAGAATGTCCGTCAGTTTGCGCGCTGGTTCAGATGTCGAATTTGACACCCTGCGCCAGCGGGAGCTCTGCCGAGTAGTTCACGGTGTTGGTCTGGCGGCGCATATAGGCCTTCCACGCGTCCGAGCCGCTTTCGCGTCCGCCACCGGTTTCCTTCTCGCCTCCGAATGCGCCACCGATCTCGGCGCCCGAGGGGCCGATGTTGACGTTGGCAATACCGCAATCCGACCCCGCCGCAGTCAGGAATTGCTCGGCCTCGCGCATGTTCAGCGTGAACACACAGGATGACAGCCCTTGCGGCACATCGTTTTGAATCTGGATCGCATCGTCAAAATCGTCATAGCCCATGACATAAAGGATCGGTGCGAATGTCTCGGTTTTCACGACCGCACTTTGGCCGGGCATTTCGACGATTGCGGGCTGCATATAGACACCCGCAGGAAGCCCTGCGGTCACGCGCGCGCCGCCAAACACGGTGCCGCCTTCGGCCCTTGCGGCTTCCAGTGCGGCTGTCATGGCGGCACCCGATGCCTCATCTACCAGTGGCCCGATCAACGTGCCCTCAGACAGCGGATTGCCGATGGGCAAACCGGCATAAGCCTTTTTCAGGCGGCTCACCAGTTCCTCGCGGATCGAGTTGTGCACGATCAGACGGCGCAGCGTCGTACAGCGCTGACCGGCGGTCCCAACGGCCGAGAAGACAATGGCGCGCACGGCCATTTCCAGATCCGCCGAAGGGCCAACGATCATCGCGTTGTTTCCACCCAGTTCCAGAATGCACTTGCCAAAGCGTGCCGCTACAATGGGCGCAACTGCACGACCCATACGTGTCGAACCCGTGGCCGAGATGATCGGAACATCTTCGCTGGCCACCAGCGCCTCGCCCAACTCCGCGCCACCGATCAGGACCTGAAGCAACCCTTCGGGGGCATCGCCAAACCGCACCAGCGCGCGTTCAAAGATCTTCTGGCAGGCCATCGCTGTCAGCGGGGTCTTTTCGGACGGTTTCCAGATCACTGGATCGCCACAGACCAGTGCCAAAGCGGCGTTCCACGACCAGACCGCAACCGGGAAATTGAAGGCCGAGATCACCCCGACCGGGCCCGCCGGATGCCAGGTTTCCATCATCCGGTGCCCCGGACGTTCCGATGCGATGGTCAGACCGTAAAGCTGACGCGACAGACCAACGGCAAAGTCGCAGATGTCGATCATCTCCTGCACTTCGCCCAGACCTTCGGACGTGATCTTGCCGGCCTCCCAGCTGACAAGCGCGCCCAGATCGTCCTTGGCGGCGCGCAGCTCTTCGCCCAGCAGGCGGATCAGCTCGCCCCGACGCGGGGCCGGCACAACGCGCCACGCCTTGAACGCGGTTTTGGCGCGGGCAATGATCGCGTCCATTT
Source organism: Ruegeria sp. BHSA123 (assembly GCF_059613425.1). Taxonomy (NCBI): domain Bacteria; kingdom Pseudomonadati; phylum Pseudomonadota; class Alphaproteobacteria; order Rhodobacterales; family Roseobacteraceae; genus Ruegeria; species Ruegeria sp. BHSA123. Next base: position 7,352 of record NZ_JBXWSL010000036.1, read on the forward strand.
CGGTGGCCGGAGTTTCATGCACGTCGGCCAGCAGGCTGCCGTCAATCGGCGACGTCACTTTCAGGGTGCCGCCCTTCAATGCGGCACCCGTCAGATCCAGATTTGCAAGCGTGGTTTGGGCTGTCATTACGATGTCTTTCATATCTCAGGCCGCCTTGTTTTGCCGGGTCACGTCACCAGCACGATACAGCTGGCCAAATTCTGTTTTCAGGAAGTCGTTCAGTTTGACCTGTTCCTGCCGGACAAACCCTTTCGAAGGCAGCGTGCCGGTGCGCATCAGGTCAACGACGCCCAGAATACCCGCAGCTGTCGTGACCTGAATGGCACTCCAGGCCTGTCCGTTGATGGTGCGGGCAAAGCTCTTGTTGATCAGGGATTTCTCGCGCAGAACGCCATTGATCATACCCTTGGCCGTGCAATAGACCAGCACCACGTCCTGATCGGTGCGGGGCAGGGCGGTCTCGAAGATCTCTTTCAGCAGATCGCGGCGGCGTTCCAGCCCCAGATCGTGCAGCAGCAGCTTCAGGATTTCACAATGGCCGGGATACCGGATCGTGCGATAAGACACGGCCCGCGCCTTGCCTTCCAGCGTTTCCGGCAGCGTGCCCAACCCGCCCGAGGTGTTGAAACACTCGTATTCCACACCATCGTGACCCAGAATCTCGTAATCTTCCAGTGGTGCTGTCTTGACCAGTTTGCCGTTCACAATGGCGTCGCAAGGATTGCAGTACTCGTTGATCAACCCATCGGTCGACCAGGTCAGATTGTACTTCAGCGCATTGGTCGGATAAAGCGGCAGTGCCCCCACCCGCATATGCAGGCTGTCCAGCTCATCGAACTCCGCTGCAAGCGCGGCTCCGGAGATACCCACAAAACCAGGTGCCAGACCACATTGCGGCATGAAAGCTGTCTCACTGCCTTCGGCCAGCTGGCGTACGGCCTCGGTGGCCGCAACGTCTTCGGTCAGGTCGAAATAATGCGCGCCCGCCTCTTTGGCGGCCTTGGCAATGTTCGGGGTCAAAAAGAACGGTGCCGCTGAAACCACGGCGTTAAACCCGGTCAGTTCCTTTGCCAGACTGTCCGCATCCCGGGCATCAATCTGTTTCGTGCCAATACCAAGCCTTGTGATATCACCCAGTGCTTTCAGGTCATGGTCGGCCACAGTCACTGTATAGTTTGGCGAGGCCCTCAGCAGCGTCGCGATCATCTGACCGATCTTGCCTGCCCCGATTACGCAAATATTCCAGGACATCAACGTCTCCGTAAATTTCTGTTCCTGATATTATGGTGCAGGGCTGGCCAGACATTTCATAGACCGCAATTTGACGAAGTGATCGGATATGCCGACATTATGTCGGATCAATTGGCATTATGGCGCAACCGCCTTCAGGGGTTGAAATCGGCAGGCACCCCGAAAGGAGGAGAGCCAACACCAGTGCCCGTCAGGGAATGCAGAAATGCGACAAGGGCGCCGATTTCCGCATCCGAAAGTGTCACTGGCACAATGTCGATCCTGCTGCGCTGGCGTTCCATTTCGAACCGGTCTTCCCACACCGCGAAATCCGCCTCTTGCAACCAGGGGACCTTGGGCAACGCAGCCATGTCGGGTTTCCATTTGGCAAGGCTGGTCTGTGGGTCAAGATGGTGACGGATCATGCTTTCGAGGTCCGCAAAAGCACCGTTATGCCCGTAGGGCGCGGTCAGGGCGACATTGCGCAGCATCGGCGTGCGAAAGCGATAGGCGTCTTCCAGACGGTTGCTTTCCGCCATCCGTCCAACGTCCCGCGCATATGGGTCCCATTGCCGGGTCCGGCCCGGCCCGAAAGGGGGCAAACCTAGCGCGTGAAACTCTTGGTCCGACATCAACGGACCCGCATGGCAGGTCGCGCATCGCGCATTGCCATAAAACAGGTTCATCCCGTCTTTCTGGATGTCTGACAGCGCATCCTTGTCCCCGGCCAAGTACCGGTCGAATGGGCTGTCGGTGCTGCGCCACTCGATGGCCATGAAGGCCGCCAGCGCGTTGGCGATCTGGGTGATCGTGATGTCTTCGGTGGTCTCGATGTTGTCAAAAGCCGCGACTATGGCAGGGCCATAGCGCGGATCGGTCCGCACGCGTTTGGCAAGGATCGGCCAGCCCTTGTCGATCCTGTCGTGAACCGCGCCGGTCACCTGATTTTCAGCGACATTACCGGCCATCTCGAATTGCGCGGTCAGCGGGAACAAGGCCTGCGCCGCCAGAAGCGAGTTCAATCCCCCGGGCAGCCATTCCTGTGCAGGCGAATTGAACCCGTTGCCATAGAGGTCCGAGATGCTCAGGCGGCCATCGTGGAAAACGGTACGGATGTCCTTGGCCCCGAGGTTCCACAACCCCGGCGCATTTCGGGGAATGCGTTTGCGGATCTTGTCCGCCCCGGTACCCGGTGTGCGCTCCGGTCCAAGACCCTGTCCGCCTTCGCCGATCCCCAGGGATAACCCGTCGGAGGTGCCGAAATCGGGGTGGTGGCAATGGGCGCACGAAATGTTCTGATTGCCTGACAGGATCGGATCGTAAAACAGTTGATGACCGATAGTGGCCTGTTCCATATCAAATGGGATAAAGTCATCATCTGTCAGCGGGCGTGGCAGGTCCTGCGCCACCGCGGCCCCCGCCCAAACGAGGACAATCGCCCAATGCGCCAGTTTCTCTTTACCCTTTGTTTTCTTGCGACCCCGGCTCTGGCTGAGCTGGAACAGGCCCGTGACTTGATGGAGGCCGGAGAGTTTGAAGCCGCGCGCGCAGAACTGCTGCCCGCCGCCCGGTCGGGCAATGCCGAGGCCGAGGAACTGATTGGTGTGATGTACGGGCTGGGTCTTGGGGTCGAGCAGGACCACGAAAGGGCGTTTGAATGGTATCTGCGTGCCTCGATGAAGGGGCATCCGGGGGCGCAGTCGGGGGTCGGCTGGTACTACGAACTGGGTCTGGGATTGCCCGCCCCCGATCTGGTGCGGGCCTATATGTGGTACACGCTCAGCGCCATTGGCGGCGATCCCGATGCGGCGATCAGCCTTGAGGAAGTGATCAAGAAAATGTCGCCGGAGCAGATCGAGAAGGCGCATGTTCTGGTCAACGACTACAAAGGGTGGATGTACCCGTTTCGATAAGGGCCGGGCCACAAGGCCCGACCCGTCCGTTTAGTTCAGGTCTGCATTGCGCGAGGCGTTCACGTCCGCCTCAGCCGCCGTGACCGCTTCGGTCAGCGCGGCAAAGATTTCATCACCACGGGCAACATTGGTCTGGAACCAGTCATAGACAGGTGAAGCCGCGGCTTTGAACGCAGCCTTCTGCTCGGGTGTCGGGACATACAGGTCACCGCCACCTGCGACGAAGTCCTCATAGGCCTGAATCGATTTGCGCTTGGGCGAGGCAAAAGTGGCCTGTTGCAGGGCGTAGAACCCATCGACAACGACCCGGCGCATATCTTCGGGCATCGCCTGGAACTTGGCGTTGTTCATCCACCACAGCGCACCCATATAGGCGTGCCCGTCCAGCGTGACATATTGCAGGCCGGCATCCGGGAACTTCATGCCCATGATGTCGGTGATGCCGTTCTTGGACCCCTCGACGACGCCGGTCTGGAAGCTGGTGAAAAGTTCCGGCCACGGGATCGGTGTAGGTGACGCGCCTAGTGCCTTGACCAGTTCCTGTGGCAGGTCGGCGACGACGGTACGGATTTTCAGACCTTCCATGTCGGCAGGCTCGGCGACGCGGTGCTTTGTGTTGGCGAAGTTGCGCCAGCCGCCGGTGTTGCCGATGGTCATCAGGCGGATCGCGCCACCTGAATCCTCCAGCGCCATGTCGCGCATCTTACGGGTGAAATCGCCCGACAGAACATGCTCGGCGATCCGGTCATCGGCCATCAGATAGGGCAGGTCCAGAACCTGCACATAGGGGAAGATGCCCGAGGCCCCGCCCGAGGTAGAGATATAGATATCGATGGTGCCATCCGCCACGCCTTGCAGGCATTCTGCACCGTTCGAACACAGCTGGGTGCCGATGAACAGCTCAACCTCGATGGCGCCGTTCGACGCCGCCTCGACATAGTTCTTGAAAACGATCAGACCGTCGTAATCCTCGTCATTTTCGTTCGAATTGGCAGTGGCGCGCAGCGTATAGTCCGCAGCCACCGCAGCGACCGCAGACGCGGCCACAAGCGATGTGGCAATCGCCGCTGTTTTGATGAAGTTTCCGAGCATGCGTTTCCTCCCTGTGATACTCAGTCAGTTTGCAAATCCCGTTATCCTCGGGATCGTCATGGATAGTGCGGGGATGTAGGTGATCAGAAAGATCACGATGATTTCGACAGCCAGAAACGGCAGGATCGCCTTGGCGATCGTCTCGACCCGCTCCCGCGACACGGCGGCGGCCACGAACAGCACCAACCCCATGGGGGGCGTTGCAAGGCCGACGGTCAGATTGACGCTCATGATGATGGCGAAATGGATCGGGTCTACGCCGAGGCCAGTGAAAATGGGACCAAGGATCGGGCCAAGGATGATGATCGCGGGGCCTGCGTCCAGAAACATACCGACGATAAACAACAACAGGTTGATCAGAAACAACAGGATCAGCGGATTTTCCGACAGGCTGAGGATCAACGAGGCCAATTGTTCCGGGGCATGGCTCAGGCTGACTACGGTCTTGAACGCCATTGCTGCGCCAACCAGCAGCAGCACCACAGCCGACGTCATACCTGCATTGCTCAGAACATCCGGAATTTCCCTCAGGGTCAGTGTACGCAGAACGAAAAATCCGATGATAAAGGCGTAGCCCACAGCAACAGCGGCGGCCTCGGTCGGAGTAAAGATGCCCCCCAGAATGCCGCCCAGAATGATCACGGGCGTCATCAGTGGGAAGAACGCCTTGAGGCTGGCTTTGCGCCGCTCATCCCATGTGTATTTCCGGCTGGCGACGGGAAAATCGTACTTGTCGGCCATGAACTTGATCATCACCATCAGGCCGACACCCACCATGATCCCGGGCACGATCCCCGCAAGGAACAAGGCGGCCACACTTTCGCCCATGACATAGGCATAGATGATCATGATGCCCGAGGGCGGGATGATTGGCCCGATGACCGAACTCGCGGCCGTAATGGCGGCGGCGAATTTTCGGGTGTATCCCTGTTTTTCCATCGCCGGGATCAGCATCGAACCCAGGGCGGATGTATCAGCCACCGCTGATCCCGAAAGGCCCGCGAACAGGATCGAGCTCAGAACGTTTACATGCGCCAGCCCGCCGCGCAGATGGCCCATCAGCGCCTGGCTGAATTCGACAAGGCGGATGGTGATGCCGCCGCGGTTCATCATTTCACCGGCCAGCATGAAGAACGGGATGGCCATCAGCGGGAAACTGTCCATGCCGTTGTAGACATTACGATAAAGCAGGGTGATGTCGTTCGTCTGTCCGTTCAGCCACAGCAAGATGCCGGGTGCCGCCAGAAGCGCGAAAAAGACCGGCAGGCCAATCAGCAGGAAAATCAGGAACGTAGGCAGGAACCAGATCAGCATCTATTCGGCCCCCACGGCTGCGTCGGGAATGTCCGGCAACAGATGCGCGCCGCCAAGCAGGGTGACCACGGAACGCAGGATAAGCTCGATATTGACCGAGATCAGCAGAATGATCCCCACCAGCAGCGAGGCCATCATCCAGCTGCGCGGAATGCGGTACCACTCGTCAAACCCAAGCGATGTCGGCAGGTACAGGGCGGCGGTTGCAAACCTGCCGCCAAAGCCCGTGACCTCGGACCAGCCGATTTTGACCGCAACCAAAAGCACGGCCAGCGAGATCAGTAGGAGGAACAGATTGAGTGACAGGCCGAGCATACGCGGCAGAAACCGTTGCAGCATGTCGATAGCTACAAAACCGCCGCGCCGAAAGGCCGTCGGTGCCATCAACCCGGTCATCCACAACATGCAGAACCGCGCGGCCTCATCCGGCCAGGGCAGGGCGTTGCCCAGAACGTATCGGAAGAACACCTGAATCAGGATTGCGATGACCATGAAAGCAATCGCAACGACGCCAACCGCGCGGCCCAGACGCAGCGCGGTTTCGTTCACGAATGCAACCGGCGCAAGCACCGATGCCAGTCCGCCCATGCGGATCCTCCCTTGTTCAGCCGCAGGTGTGTCCCGCGGTCGTCAGATCGCGCTTAGTGCTGCGCGAATTGGCCCATTTTCCCGGCGTAGAACGTCAGCGCGTCGCCGTCGCTCATGCTGGCCTTCAGGACTTTGCCCACCACGATCACGTGATCGCCCGCGTCGTGATAGGCATGTTGTTCGCATTCAAATCGTGCCAGGCAATCCGACAGCAGCGGGGTGCCGTTTGCACAGCGCTCATGCCGGATGTCGCGCAGTGCATGGGCATCTTTCGAGCATCCAAAACACAGCTCGGCCTGCGCCGACGATAACACATGCACCGTGAAATGCCGTGCCGCGCGAAAATAGGGGAACCGTCGCGAGTTGCGGTCGCCAGCCCACATGATCAGTGGCGGGTCCAGCGACAGTGACGAAAAGCTGTTGGCCGTGATGCAGATAGGGCCATCACCGCTGTCGCATGTCACGATGGTAACGCCGGTTGCAAACCGACCAAAAGCATCCCGCAGGGTCCGGGTGTCGTCCTTATGTGGCACAAAGGTGTGGGTCATATTCCTTGAGATTGCGTTCATCATGCTACCTCATGCCCCAGCGCCGCCTCGTACAGGCGGAACCAGGTTTCGCGGTCTATGGTGACGTTCAACGCGTCTGAGATGCGTTTGATACGGTTCAGGTTGTTGGTGCCCAGAACCGGCAGAATGCCCGCCGGATGAGCCAGCAGGAAGGCGACGGCCACAGCGGCCCGGTCTACACCGAACTCCTCCGCGATTTCATCAGCGACAACCCCGACGGGCGGGTTTCCGGCCATCAGCAGCCCACCCCCCAGCGGCGACCACGCCATAAGGTGGTGCCCATGCTGCTGGTGAAACGCCAGATCGCCATTGGTGAAAGGGGCGATCGCGCCCAGTGAGATCTCGATCTGGTTGGTGACCAGCCGGGTTTTCATCGCCGATTGCAGCAGGGTCCAGTCCCACGGGCGGAAGTTCGAAACACCAATCGCGCCCACCTTGCCGCTGGCGACAGCCTCATCCAGCGCAGCCCCGGTTTCGTGGTGGTCCATGAACGGATCAGGGCGGTGGATCAGCAGCAGATCGATGTGGTCGATGGCCATTTCCGACAGGGACATGTCGATGGATTTCAGGATATGCGCGCGTGAGGTGTCATAGTATTTGACCTTCGCATCGGAATGCCGCCCCACAGGTGCGACGATGTCACATTTGGTGACGATCTCCATCTTCTGGCGCAGGCCGGGATTGGCGCGCAAGGCGTTGCCCAGAACGGCTTCGGCCGCGTAACCACCATAAATATCGGCCTGATCGAAGGTGGTGATGCCCTGATCAAGACAGGCCTGAATTTTGGCCTCGACATGCCCTGCTGAGGTGTCGCTATCGTCACCCAGCCGCCACATGCCATAGACAAGGCGGCTCATTTCCAGCGTCGGGGATAGTTTCACGCGTTGCATCAGCGGCGCACTCCGTTGCCCAGCGGTGTGGCTGGGGGTGTCTTGGGCACACGCCTGTAGGCTTCGGGCAGCGAGCATGTTTTCAGATGCGGCATCACACGAGCACCGAAATGCTTGGCCTCATCCATGTGCGGATAGCCTGAGAAGATGAACGCGCGAATGCCCATCTTCCGGTAATCTTCGATCTTTGACATGACCTGATCGGTTGATCCAACCAGTGCCGCACCACAGCCCGAGCGGGCGCGGCCGACGCCGGTCCACAAACCGGGTTCCACATAGCCATATTCATCCGCCAGATCACGATTCCTGGCCTGATGCGCTACGCCAAGCGACGTTGCATCCAACGCCCGTTCGCGGATCGCGCGGCCATAGTCGTCATCCAGTTTTGAAACGATGTAATCCGCGTATTCCTGCGCCTCGGCTTCGGTATCGCGAACGATCATGTGAACCCGCAAGCCATAGTCGAGCGTACGGTCATAATTTTCGGCCACTGCATGAACAGCTTTCATCCGCTCGGCCAGTTGATCCTTGGTTTCCGGCCACATCAGGTACACATCGCAATGCTCGCCGCACAGCTCCAGCGCCGAGGGCGAATAACCGCCGAAATACAGCAGCGGCCCGCCAGTCTGATAGGGCCGCGCCGGGTCCGTTGTCAGACCTGTAAAGTTGTAGACCTCGCCCGCATGGTTGATCTCCTCCTGCGTCCAGGCCTGTTTCAGGATCTCGACCACTTCGCGCGACCGTTGATAACGATAGGCACTGTCGGCCTTTTCGCCGGGAAAATCGGATGAAATGATGTTGACGGTCAGCCGCCCCTTCAACATGTGATCCAAAGTCGCGATCGTGCGGGCCAGCATGATCGGCTGCATCTCGCCGCAGCGCACGGCGGCCAAAAGGTTGATCTTCTGCGTGATCGGCGCACACCCGGCGACAAAGCTCAGCGTGTCCTGCCCAACCTGATACGATGACGGGCACAGGATGTTGCGGAACCCCTGTGCCTCGGCCTCTTTCACGATGGCCGAGCAATGCTCCCAGCTGGACCGCAGATCACCATCGGGCACACCCAGGAACTGATAATCGTCCGAACATAAGGCGGCGAACCACGAAACCTCGGCCGCATCCAGATCAGGGGATGTGATGGGGACGATGGTCATTTGATTCACGCTCCGTGCATCTTTTACTTTCCTCTTGCGTAGCAATCACATTGATGTAGATCAATAGTGTATCAATTTTTCCTGCGACCGAATGAAGCGCCTGAAATGCCCCCCAACACCCGAAACCCCAATGCCCTGCCTATCTACGTTCAGATTGCCGAGCTGCTGATCCGCGATGTCGCTGCGGGCCGCTTGATCGATGGTGAGCGTCTGCCCCCAGAACGCGACATGGCGGCCGAGCTGAACGTGTCGGTCGGCACGCTGCGAAAATCTCTCGCAGAGCTTGAGAAAAAAGGCATGTTGGAGCGTATTCAGGGGTCAGGAAATTACATCCGCGAGACCGGAACTCAGAACAGCGTCTACGCGATGTTCCGGCTGGAATTGCCCCAAGGGGGCGGGTTGCCGCGTGCGGATATCCTGTCCGTCGATCATCTGAAGAAACCTTCCGATCTGCCGGATTTTGGCACTTCAGACACCGGATCGCGCGTACGTCGGATGCGCTATCTGAATGACACAATCATCGCGGTCGAGGAAATCTGGCTGGACGAATCAGCCGGCCTGATCAAGCGAAGCCTGCTGTCGGACTCGCTCTACCGCTATTATCAGCACCAGCTGGGTTTCTGGATATCACGGGCCGAAGATCGCGTATCGATTGGCCAGCTGCCCGATTGGACGCCCGCGGCGTTCACCAAAGCCGCCGGTGAAACGGTGGGCTATATCGAACGGTTCAGCTGGTCGGACAAGGCCGAACCTGTCGAATTTTCAAAGACCTGGTTCGACCCGGACCGGGCCACCTATGTCCAACGTCTGAAGTAAAAGGAAACGCGCATGACCCAGACCATCAATTACGGGCTGATCGGATGTGGCATGATGGGGCAGGAACACCTGCACAACATCGCCCTGCTGGACGGCACGCGTGTTGCGGCGATATTCGAACCCGATCCCGTGATGGCAAAAGCCGCGCAGGCGATTGCGCCGGGGGCGGTTATGGCACGCTCGGTGCAAGAGGTGTTGGATATCGAAGACCTGGACTGCCTTGTCATAGCCAGCCCAAATCACCTGCATGTCGACCAGATCTGTGAAATCGCGCAAACGCGCCCCTTGCCGCTATTGGTGGAAAAGCCCCTGTTCACCAACCCCCAGGACGCCGCAAGGCTAGCGAAGGTACAGCGTGACTATCCACACCCGATCTGGGTTGCGATGGAATACCGTTATATGCCGCCCATCGCGACCCTGATCGACAAGATCGGGGACACAGGCGGGGTCAGGATGCTGTCGATCCGGGAACATCGCTTTCCGTTTCTGCGGAAAGTCGGCGACTGGAACCGGTTCAACCGCAACACCGGCGGCACCTTTGTCGAGAAATGCTGCCACTTCTTCGATCTGATGCGGCTGATCCTGCAATCCGACCCTGTGCGGATCACCGCAAGCGGCGGGCAGGCGGTGAATCATCTGGACGAAACCTACGGGGGTGAAACACCCGATATACTGGATCATGGCTATGTTCTGGTCGATTTCGCCAATGGCGCGCGCGCGATGCTCGAGCTGTGCATGTTCGCCGAAGGCGCCCGCTATCAGGAGGAGATTTCGGCCATCGGACCCAAAGCCAAGGTCGAGGCTCTGGTGCCGGGGCCGGGGCGGTTCTGGCCCGACCATCTGGGAACGCCGCCAGTGCCGCAGGTCATCGTCAGCCCGCGGGACCCCAAGGGGCCAATGTCGCAGGATATCCCTGTCGATCCCCGTTTGCTGGCTGCCGGAGATCACAACGGCTCGACCTATTATCAGCACAAGGGGTTTCTGGATCTGGTGCGCGGGCACAAGGCCGAACCGGATGTGACAGTGCATGACGGTTTGTGGGCGGTGCGAATGGGATTGGCGGCGCAGCAGGCCCTGCAAACCGGCGAAACGGTTCACCTAAAGCACCCTTAGACTGACACCAGGCAGGTTCAGGGCAGAACCCTCTGCGGCGACAAATGTGTCGCTTGCGGGCCAATCTGTCGTAAATCTGCTAGTGAAGCGGGGCGCAGTAGGGGACAAAACTGTATGACTTGTCAGTGTATCCCCACCCGTCTTGATCGCCGTGCGACCGGCTGTGATCTGGTCGCGACGCGCCGGTAACCGCCCTTCGGGGCCGTTCTGCCTGCCTGCTTTCAGACGACAACGGAATACCTCATGACAACCGCTCTGCGCCTCGCCATCGATATTGGCGGCACTTTTACCGATACGGTCCTGGTCTCGGGTGATGAGACGATACTGGCCTCCACCAAAACCCTGACCACCCACCAGAACCCGGCAGAAGGCGCACTGGAAGGCGCGCGGCGAGTCATGGCGCAGACTGGCCGGTCGCTGAAAGATGTCACCGGATTCATTCACGGAACAACTTTGGCGACCAACGCGCTGATCGAACGGCGCGGGGCGGTCGTGACCACGGTTTGCACCGAAGGGTTCCGCGATATTCTCGATATCGGGTACGAACGTCGGTATTCCCAATACGACATCAATCTTGAAAAGCCGGACATGCTGGTGCCGCGCGAACGCTCGTTGACCATACGCGAACGCATGTCGGCAGAAGGCGAGGTGCTGATTGAACTGGATGAAGCGCAAGTAGACCGGTTGCTGGCCGAGATTGACGCCAGCGGGGCCGAGGCGGTGGCCATCTGCCTGATGCACTCCTACGCCAACCCGACCCACGAACGGCGTTTGCGCGATCTTCTGGCGCGACACCGCCCCGGTTTGACCGTCTCGATCTCGTCCGATGTCAGCCCCGAAGCGCGTGAGTTTGACCGGCTCTGCACCACTGTGGCCAACGCCTATATTCAGCCGCTGATGGATAGCTATCTGACCCGGTTTGTGGATCAGTTCACGGCCGAGGGCGTAACCTGTCCGATCCTGATGATGACGGCAGGCGGTGGTATGTGCACGATCGACACCGCCACGCGTTTCCCCATTCGTCTGGTAGAATCCGGCCCTGCCGGTGGGGCCATTCTGGCCGCCCGCATCGCCGCGCGTGCCGGGTTGGATCAGGTCCTGTCCTTTGACGTCGGTGGCACCACGGCCAAGCTCTGCGTGATCGACAAGGCGCGCCCTCAGACATCCCGCTCTTTCGAAATCGCCCGCGCGGCACGGTTCATCAAGGGGTCGGGAATGCCGGTGCGCATTCCGGTGATCGAGATGATTGAAATCGGTGCTGGCGGCGGTTCGATCGCGGGTGTTGACCGTCTCGGGCGTCTAACGGTCGGGCCGAAATCGGCAGGCTCGGAACCCGGACCGGTCGCCTTCATGCGCGGCGGCATCGATCCGACCGTGACCGACAGTGACATCACTCTGGGCTATATCGTGCCCGACACCTTTGCCGAGGGGCATATCCAGCTGGACCCTGCTGGCGCCAAGGCCGCCCTGAGACGTGTGATCGGGGAAAAACTGGGGCTGGATGCGACAGGTGCGGCAGATGGGGTCAGCCGCATCGTTGTCGAAAGCATGGCCAGCGCCGGGCGGATGCACGCGGTCGAAAGCGGCAAGGACCTTGGCCCGCGTACCATGATTGCCTTTGGTGGCAACGGGCCGCTGCATGCCACCCGCGTCGCCCGGTCCGCCGGTGTTTCGCATATCGTGATCCCGCCCAATCCCGGCGTCGGTTCGGCGGTTGGGTTCCTGTTTGCCCCGGTGTCCTTCGAAATCGTCCGCTCGCGCTTTTCCCTGCTCGACAGCATGGACATGGACGGGTTGAACGCCCTGTTCGATACGATGATTGCCGAAGCAAAAGAGGTCGTCGCCCAAGGGGCAGGGGATGCACCCACCGAAACCCTGCGCACCGCCTTCATGCGCTATAGCGGGCAAGGGCATGAGATCGAGATTACCTTGCCGGATCGCGCCCTGACGCGCCAGGATATCGCCCCGCTGACAGCCGCATTCGAAAGGGAATACCGCAAACAATTCTCACGCCCTGTTCCGGGGATGAAGATCGAGATCCTCAACTGGGCTGTTCGCGTTGCCACCCCGGACAAAGCGGTGCCCACGGTGTCAGAAACGCCGGGCAAAACCGCATTTCAGGCCACGCAGACACGCCCCATCACCTGTGATCTGGATGGCACGGTAAAACAGGCCGCCTTTCTCGCCCGCGCCGATATGCGCCCCGGTGACCATGTGGCAGGCCCCGCGCTGATCCATGAACCGCAAACAACCACACTCGTTTCCGCCGATTTCTCGGCCCAGATGGATGCAATCGGCAACCTTGTCCTGATACAGGACCAGAAAGGAGGCGCATGATGACCGCTGATCTGTCCCCCGCCCGCCTGCAAGTGATGTGGAACCGCTTGCTGGCTGTGGTCGAAGAACAGGGCCAGACCCTGATCCGCGCGGCTTTCTCGCCCATCGTGCGCGAATGCGGCGACATTTCCGCGGGGATATTCGACGTGAATGGCCGGATGCTGGCGCAGGCTGTGACCGGAACACCGGGCCATATCAACACCATGGCCGAGGCCGTGCTGCACCTGCGCGCCCGTTTCGCGGTGCAGGACATGCGCCCCGGCGACATCTACATGACGAACGACCCATGGCTGGCCTCGGGGCATCTGAACGACTTCCTGCTGATGATGCCCGCGTTCAAGGATGGCAGGGTGGTGGGCTTTACCTCCTGCACCTCGCATCTGGTGGATCTGGGCGGTCTGGGTATGGGGCCTGAAGGCTCGGACATCTATGACGAAGGCCTGCTGATCCCGCCTTGCAAACTGGTCGAGGCCGGAACGCCCAATGCGCTGCTGATCGATATCATCCGCGCCAACTCGCGCGAGCCTGTGGCGAATGAGGGCGACATCTACGCCCTGATCGCCTGTTGCGAGGCCGGGGTGAACCGCCTTGTTGCGATGATGGACGAGTTCGGGATCGATGATCTGGACAGCCTTGGCACCTATATCATCGACACCTCGCGTAAAGGTGCGTTGCAGGCCATCGCCGAGGTGCCCGAGGGCGTTTACAAGAACGTGCTGCGCATGGACGGCTATGAGGCAGAGCTGGAGCTGCACGCAACGCTCACTGTGACCAAAGACGGGATGCATGTCGATTTCATGGGCACGTCCGGGTGTTCGAAGAAGGGCATCAACGTGCCTTTGAACTATGCGACCGCCTATACGGTCTTTGCCCTGCGTTGCATCGTCGGACCGGATATCCCGAACAACGCGGGCTCGCTGGAACCTTTCACGGTGGACGGCCCCAAAGGTTGCATCCTGAACGCCCAGCATCCGGTGCCTGTGGCCATGCGGCATACGCTGGGGCAGGTTACACCGGATCTGGTTTTGGGCTGCCTGCATCAGGCGCTGCCCGATCAGGTGCCCGCCGAAGGGGCCTCGTGCATGTTCGATCTGCCAATGCGCCACGCGCCCGAAGTGGCGGCGAATGGCGGGCGTGAATTTGCCATCGAACCCGTTCACAACGGCGGCACCGGGGCGCGACCCCATGCGGATGGCCTGTCTGCGACAGCCTACCCTTCGGGGGTGTTCGGCTCGCAGGTCGAAATAACCGAAAGTGTCGCACCGGTGATCATGTGGCGACGCGAATTATTGCCCGACTCGGGCGGCGCAGGCCAGTTCAGGGGCGGATTGGGGCAGCGGATCGAGATGACGTCCGCCAACGATGCCCCCTTCATCGTCTTCCTGTCGGTCGAACGTCTGAAATTCCCCGCTCTGGGCCGCATGGGCGGCCTGCCCGGCGCGCCGGGACGTATCCGGTTCCGCGATGGCGGCGGCGACATTCCGGGCAAGGGCGAGCTACGTGTGGAAAGTGGCGACTACCTGATCTTCGATACCCCCGGCGGCGGCGGCTTTGGCGATCCGGCCGCGCGCGACCCAGAGGCGCTGGCGCTGGACCTCAGGCGCGGGCTGGTCACGGAAGAAGGGGCCAAAGCCTATGGGAGTGCCTCATGATCCGCGCAGTTGATCACATTCGTGCCATGGCGGCCTATGCGCTGGCCGATCTGGGCGGCCCGGACACTGTATCTCTGGCCCAGAATGAAAGCGCCTTTCCGGTCAGCCCTGCCGCAATTGCGGCGGGGAAGGTGGCATTGCACCGGATGCCGCTTTATCCCGATCCCGACTGGTCGGACCTACGCGCCGCCATCGCTCAGGTGCACGGGGTGCCAGCCGACAACATCCTGTGCGGTGCCGGATCGATGGAGTTGATCGGCTGCCTTATCCGCGCCTATTCAGGGCCGGGCGACCATGTATTGGGCACGGATTACGGCTATGCCTATGTGGCATCAGCGACGGCGCAGGTGCGTGCAGACTATGTGAAAGCGCGCGAGGTTGATCTGACCGTCTCGGTCGACGACATTCTGGCGGCTGTTACGCCAGATACCCGGATCGTCTTTGTCTGCAACCCCGGCAACCCGACCGGCACCCTGATCCCGAATGCCGAGATCATCCGCCTGCGCGACACATTGCCCGAGGACGTGCTGCTGGTGGTCGATCAGGCCTATGCAGAATTCGCTGATCGCGACCACGACCCGGCTGAAATCTTTGCCCTCGTCGCACGTGGGGATACTGTGGTCATACGCACCTTCTCAAAGGCTTACGGTCTGGCGGGCGCGCGCGTGGGTTGGGGTCTGTTCCCGTCTGAGGTCGCGATTGAGCTGCGAAAACTGCTCAACCCCAACAACGTATCGACCCCCTCTCAGGCCATGGCAACGGCAGCGGTGCAAGATCAGCCCCACATGCGCAACACGGTTGCCAGAACCGCCGCCATCCGGGATCGCTTTGCCGACGGGTGCCGGGCGCTGGGATTATCTGTTCCGCACAGCCACACCAATTTTGTCCTGATCCGATTTGCCGATGCCGCCACCGCGCAAAAAGCGGATGCAGCGTTGCGCAAAGCGGGTTTGCTCATGCGCGGAATGGGCGGCTATTGCCTCGCGGATTGCCTGCGCGCCACGATCTGTGACACGGCAGTGATGGAGCGCTGCCTGACTGTTCTGAAAGAGGTGACGTCATGACCTTTGAAACCCGGACACGGGCCAAAATCGGGGTGCTGGTGCCCTTTACCAACACCAATCTCGAAGCTGACATGATGCTGATGCGCTGCCCGGACACGACGGTGCATTTTCAGCGAATGGGTGGCTATGACGTGGATGAGATCCCCGGCTCGGATCAGATGGCGGGTCTGGGGGCCTCGGATATCAGCCATGACCTCAAGATGATCTCGGGCGTTCGGCCCGATGTGGTGCTCTATGGCTGTACCTCGGCCACGCTGACCCATGGCCCGTCCTTTGATCACCAGCTGGCGCAGGACATCAGGGCTGCGTCGGGCGCCGTGTGTATTACCGCCGCAGGGGCGCTGGTTGGTGCGATCCATGCGCTCGGCGTGTCCAGCGTCGGTTTTTCTTCACCCTATCTGGGCGAGATCAACACGCAGGCCATGGATTTTCTGACGCAAAACCAGATCACAACGGTGAAATGCGCCGATATCGGCCGCGAGCTGGGCAATTACGGGCAGGGAGAACTGACCCCGGACGAGGTTTTCGACCTTGCCATGCAGGCCGACCACCCAAAGGCCGAGGCCATCATACTCAGCTGCACCGACATGCGCGCGGTCGAGGCCATAGACCGGATCGAAGCGGCCCTTGATAAACCTGTTGTGACGTCCAATCAGGCCATGATGTTTGCCCTAATGCGGGCGCTTGACCTGCCAAGGCACAGAAATGTTCCGGGGCGGTTGTTTGATCTGCTATAGCCGCGGATCAGGCAAAAGCATGGAACCCACGTCGGATGGCTGCCTGCCTCAAAGGCAGGTTCGCCCCGACACATGGGGCGGGTATTCTGGCCTACTCAACACGCCGTGTCGCAGACGTGACTGTATTTACGTCGCAAAAGAACAAGATACCGCGCCCTCGACGCCATAGTCGGAATAAGGGCCGCTCGGGAATGAAGCACATGTTGAACCATCCGCACGGTTACGGGAGATTTGGCCAGCCCTGCGGGGAAACCATCTTAGGCTTGTCTGAAAAATCATACGTTCACAAAACACAAAGGTGCCTCTTTTCATGAGTCAAATTTCGGAAAACCTGCTGAACCAGATCCGCAACCGTTTTGCCCAGATCGATCACTGCCCCGAACAGGGCGAGCGGATATTTTTCGAAAACGCCGGTGGGGCTTTGACACTGAAATCCGTGCTGGACAGCTCGGCGCGTCACGCCGCAATCCCGGACAATCAGGGGCGTGACAATCCGGGGTCTCATGCTCTGGTTGCAACGATCAACGCGGCCAAGGCCGATATGCGGGATTTCATGAATGCACCCGGTGGTCAGTTCTTTGTGGGTGAAAGCGGCACAGAACTTCTGTTCCGGCTGATCATGAACGCTTGTCTCGGAACCGGTCCGGGGATTGTGCTGGGGTCGACACTGGAACACCCCGCCACACGGTCAGCCTGTGATCGCTGGGCTCGCATCGCCGGGCAGACCCATTTGCTGGTGCCCCATGATGACGACACCGGCACCGTGACAGCCGGGACCTATGCCGCAGCTGTTACACCCGACACCAAAGTGGCGACAATCCTGCACACCTCACCCGTGACGGGCATGGGCGTTGATGTGGCCGCAGTTTCACAAGCGATCCGCGCCGTGGCGCCAGACTGTTTCATAATTGTCGATGGCATCCAGCACGCCGCCCATGGCCGGATCGATCTCAGCGCGTATGACGTCGACGGCTACGTGATCTCGCCCTACAAGGTGTTTTCGCGCCATGGCTACGGCGTGGCGTGGATTTCCGACCGGCTGACGCGGCTTGAACACAATGCCCTGTTGGACGGCCCGGCAGATAACTGGGAAATGGGCACACGCGACACCGGGGCTTATGCGACCATGTCCGACGTTGTGTCTTATTTCGAATGGCTTGGCAGTCAGGTCAGCGACGCCACCGACCGGCGTGCCAGATTTCTGGCAGCGGGTGACGCCATTCACGCGCAGGAAAAGGCACTGACCGACGCGATGATCCACGGCACCGGCAACCTGAGCGGTCTGGCCGAGATGGAGAAAGTCACCATTCTGGGCGGTGCCGACAACCCCGCACGCGAAGGGCTGGTGTCGCTGCGCGTACAGGGCGTGGCCTCGGCGGATGTCGTCAAACGGCTGAACGATGAAGGTATTCGCACCCATTTGCGCAAGGCCGACCACTATTCTGGCAACATATTGACGCCGCTGGGTTATGACGCCTGCGTCCGGGTCTCGATGTGCCACTACAACTCAATCGGCGAAGTCGCCAAATTTCTGGCTGTCATGAAAGAAATCGCCGCCTGAGCTGCGGCGGACCAAGGGACAAGCACTCATGAAAACCCATGCACAAGCTGTTGTGATCGGAGGGGGCCTTGCCGGCTGTTCGATCCTGTATCATCTGGCCAAGCTTGGCTGGACCGACGTTGTCCTGCTGGAACGGAACGAGTTGACCTCCGGTTCGACCTGGCACGCAGCGGCGAATATTCACGGGCTGCACGATAACAACAACATCACCCGCATCCAGCACTATACGATGAATCTGTATAAACAGCTGGAACAGGAAACCGGCCAAAGCTGCGGCGTATTCCAGCCCGGCTCGCTCTATCTGGCCCAGACCGAAGAGCGTGAGCAACAGTTGCGCCTGCAAGAGGCCAAGGCCCGGTTCTATGGTCTGAACTTCTACGAAGTCAGCCGTGAAGAAGCCAAGGAACTGCATCCGCTGGCGCAGTTCGATGACATCCGCTGCATCATGTACGAACCCGATGGCGGCAATGTCGACCCGTCGGGCGTGCCGCACGCCTATGCCGCCGGGGCCCGCGCCATAGGGGCCGCCATCGAACGGTTCTGCCCGGTGACGGGGACCGAACAACAGCCCGACGGCAGCTGGGTCGTGCGCACGCCCAAAGGCGATATTCACACCCAGTGGGTTGTCAACGCCGCCGGTCTCTGGGGGCGCGAGGTGGCGGCGCTGGCGGGTCTGACCCTGCCGCTGCAACCGACCGAGCATCAGTATTTCGTGACCGAAAGCATCGACGAGGTCGCCAGCCTGGGGCGCCGTCTGCCCTCGATCGCTGACCGCGACGGCGAATACTACTTCCGGCAAGAAGGCAACGGCCTGCTGATCGGGGCTTATGAGAAAGACATGAAATTCTGGGCCGAAGACGGCACGCCGCTGGATTTTGCCCATGATCTGTTCCCCGACGATCTGGACCGGATCATGGAAAACGTGATCCGCGCCACCGAACGCGTGCCGGTCGCGGCCACAGCCGGGGTGAAACGCGTGATCAACGGGCCGATGATCTGGTCGCCCGACGCCAACATGCTCTGGGGGCCGGTGCCTGAGCTGAAGAACTATTTCCTCTGCGGTGGTTTGATCCCCGGTTTCTCGCAATCCGGTGGGTTGGGTCTGCTGGCGGCGCAATGGATGATCGAGGGCGAGCCGCAATATGACATGTTCGCCTGGGATCTGGCCCGCTTTGGCGACTGGGCCGACAAGAAATTCACCAAGGCCCGCGTTCAGGATGCCTACACCCACCGCTTCAAGATCCATTTCCCTAACGAAGAACGCAGCGCAGGCCGCCCGGCCCGTGTGCGCCCCGCCTATGAGATGCAGAAACAGATGGGGTGCGTCTTTGGCCTCAATTGCGGCTGGGAACATCCGCTCTGGTTCGCCGATGAACCCGAGGTGGAAGAGACCACCGGCTTTACCCGCCAGAACTGGTGGGTGCCCGTGGGCCGAGAGGTGCAGATGCTGCGCGACAGCGTGGGCGTGATCGACATTTCGAACTTCGCCAATTACGTGATCAAGGGCCCCGGTGCCCATGACTGGCTGGACCGTCTGGTGGCCAATCGGGTGCCCACCGAAGTGGGGCGCAGCTGCCTGACGCCGCTGATCTCGGTTCGCGGTGGCGTGGCGGGCGATTTCACCATCACCAAGCTGGCCAAGGATGAATACATGATGATCGGGTCCGGCATGGCCGAACGCTATCATCAGCGCTTCTTCAACATGGTCGATATGCCCAAAGGCACCACGCTTGAGGTCGCCACCGACCGCATCGCAGGGTTCAACATCGCAGGCCCCAGGTCACGCGAAGCGTTGGCACGCCTGACCAATGCCGATCTGTCGAACGAGGCGTTCCGCTTCATGCGGTCGCAGAAAATCACGGTCGCTGGCGTCGAATGCGTGGCCATCCGGGTCAGCTTTACCGGCGATCTGGGCTGGGAACTGCACTGCGCCGAGGGGGATCAGGTGGCGCTCTACACCGCCCTGCTTGAGGCCGCCAAAGACTGTGGTGGCGGTCCGGTGGGCGCGCGCGCGCTGGGGGCGCTGCGGATCGAAAAGGGCTATGGCTCGTGGGGGCGCGAGTATTCTCAGGAATACTGGCCGCAAGAGGTCGGGCTGGCGGGTCTGATCAAACTGGACAAGGATTTCCTGCACAAAGACGCCTATCTGTCCGTCAAGGACAACCCCGCGCGCGAGGTGCTGTCCGTCTTCGAGCTGGATGTGACCGAAGATGCCGACGCAACCGGGGGTGAGCCGATCTTTACCCCCGACGGCGCGCCCGTGGGTCGTGTCACCTCGGGGGCGTTCGGTTACTCGGTCGGGAAATCGCTGGCGCTGGGATTCCGCAACCCAAACACCGCGCTGCCGGGCGATGAGGTTGTCATTCAGGTCATCGGCAAACCGCACAAGGCGCGCGCACTGGCCGAGGCACCGTTTGACCCGACAGGCGCCAGACTGCGGTGTTAACGCTCAAAACCCGTCTACAGGCAGGCAAGGCCAATAAGACGCTCCAAAAGATGTCTCGTCTCGGCACTTCAGGCGACTTCATCTTTTTCCAAATACTCCCGCCGGAGGCGTCCGAACTCACTCACCTGCGCATTGCGGGCGCCATTGCTGCGCCACCGGGTCAAAAATGCGCAGGCAGTCCACCGCGCGTGCAGCGACCTGGGACACGATATCCATCAGGGTGTCAGGCTTCAGATAAAAC
>NZ_JBXWSL010000037.1:0-26440 GCF_059613425.1 Ruegeria sp. BHSA123
CAGCGACGCTTGCGCTTCCTGTCTCGGTCCCATCATGGCTGATCCCTCCCTTTAGGAAGAATTGAATCAGCAACTTACCAACCGATCAAGCCCGAGTTTTTCAACAAAATATGCCCAAATTGGTCAAGCGTCTGAAGCAGTAAATCCGTGCCTCCAGAAATCTACTTCAAATTGGTTTGTTAGGGATGTGCCTAATTGATGTTCGATAAAGGTCAAATCCTACTCCCGCAACCAAAATATACCTCAATAAACACAATACGCTAGCGTCCAACAGAGCGATTTCCGCGCGTGGGGCATCCTCGCCCGGTGCTACAACGGTGCTACGCCAGAGAGCAAAGATCAGCTATCAAAGCGCACCCATTCTGACGCTCCCTGAAGCCGACTCTTACCCCAACATGAAAACCAACACGCCTCCACCGTCAGTGCTGTCGGCACCGACATGCGGTCCCTCGTTGCTCAAAGCCAAAATAAGAGTGTTGGATCAGGTTGAGTTTCGGGAATTGTAATTCTTAGCTTCTTCGGTCCGGACATTCGGCCGGAAATTCATCAGACCTAAGCCCGATGTAGCGAAGCCGGGACTGGGATATTCTGCCTCCAATGCAGGAAAACGCCTCGAACAGGATTGGAGACGATAATGAATACCCGGAAAAGAACTGGTCAGCTTCTGAGCTCAGCAGCGCTGGCGTCGCTGATTGTGATGACACCCTATGTGCCGACATTTGACGCAGACGGTCATCTGCGGTTGGAACCTGCTTACGCGTTTGCAAAAAGCGGGAAGGGGAGTGACGGCAACGGCGGGGATGATGATCATGACAGCAATTCCGGGTCGGGCAGCGGCGGAGATAGCGACGACAATTCCGGATCGGGTAAAGGTGGTCACGACGATGATGATGACGATGATGACGATGACGATGGATCGTCACGCTCGGGTCGGGGCGGGGATAAGAAGGACCGGTCTCAGTCTGGGGGGCGGTCATCGGGATCGGCTGGAATAACAAAGGTCGAGACAAGCGCGAGCGGCATCGAAGTACGCTATGCTGACGGCACCAAAGAAGAGATCGAAAACGGTCGGTACGAAAGAAAGAACGCGCAGAACCGAACCGTCGAGGAACGACCGGCCACCGGTGCCGACGTTTCGCGCCTTCGGTCACTGGCAAACGGTATCTCAATCGATAGTGTGCGCTCGCCAGGGCAGAGCGGCGGTGCTGGAAGTAACCCGGCAAAAATCGAAATTCAGGGCAACAATATCGAAGTTAGTTACGCAAACGGCTGGAAAGAAGAGATCGAGGGCGGACGTTACGAACTGAAAGACCCGTTCAACCGGACCGTTGTTGAAAGAACCGCAACCGCGGCGGATCGCAGCAGACTTCAGGCGATTGCCAACTGAACAACGAACTTTGACCATTGTGCGGGGCGGTTTCTTTTCTTGAGAGACCGCCCCGGTCTTTGAGCGCCTGACCCTAGTCTTTCTTGTTCCAGGCCTCATGCGCGATGAGAGCGGCCTCCACCCGGTTCCGCGCATGGAGCTTGGACAGGATCGCCGTCATGTAATGCTTGACGGTTTTTTCTTGAATCCCCAACTCATCGGCTATTTCCCGATTGCTTAGCCCTTTGGCGACGCGCCGAAGAATCTCCTCCTCGCGATGGGTAAGATCATCGATGGCGTCAGTTTCTTTCTGCGGCCCACTTCCGCGATTGATCTGAAGCAGCATGCGCGAAGCCAGACCCGGCGAGACGAATCCTTCGCCCGAGGCGATACTGCGCAGCGAATCTGTCAATTCGCGCGCTGTCACGCCCTTGACGATGTAGCCAATGGCACCCGCCTCCAAAGCGTCTGCGACGTCACTGCTGTTTTCAGAGACCGTCAATATCGCGATGAAAGGCGGGTTCGCCATTTCAGCAATTCGACGGGTCGCGCTAATGCCGCCACCGGGCATCGACAGGTCGAGGATGGCGATGTCAGGTTGATGGGTTCGGACAAGGGAAACGGCCTCATCCGCATTTGATCCAGCGGCGAGAACCTTGAAACCGTCAGCCTCTTCTAATGTGCGGTGCAAACCGTCCCGAAAAATCGGGTGATCATCTGCGATAACGACGGATGTTGTCATGATGCACTCATCTTTCTGGGAAACAATGTCATAGCAACGGTGGTGCCCTTGCCCGGGGTTGATGTCACCACGAACCGGCCACCGATGCTTTCGACCCGGTCACGCAAACCGACAAGGCCCTGGCCCCCGTCGTCTCGCAGCACAGTCTCGCCTGACGGATCGAACCCGGGGCCGTCGTCGCTGACCTGAACGGTGATGCGATCATCATGTACGTCGCAGGTGACAATGCATCGGGACGTGGGCGCATATCTTGCGGCATTGGAAATCGTTTCCTGCAGGAACCGGAAAACGCACAACTTGCCCGAGATCGACAAGTCGGGCGACGGATTGCCCTGAAAGGAAATACCGGGGCGAAAAGGGCTGTGTTCCGCGTGGTCCTCGACAGCTCTTTTCACGACATCAACGAGCGCCAGGTTTTCGATGTCTGGCGCGAACAACCCCCGTGACAGGGCGCGAATTTCTGCCAAAGACTTCTGCAACGACTGTTGAATTTCTTCGGCCTCGGTGGGCATCTCCGGCCTGTCGCCGAATGCGGCCTCCAATCGAAGGGCAGCGAGCGATAGGTATTGGGCAGGACCGTCATGCAGTTCCGCGCCGAGTTTCCTGAGGAACCTGTCCGTTTGCGCAGCATATCTTTCTGATGCATCAATGACGCGCGACCGCAGCATGGCATTCTGCGCGGCCATCTTTTCACTTTCGGCAAGGCGGTCGTTCAGAAGGCGCCCCTGCCGTCGAATGGTATTGTCGCCGATTGCGACAATGGAAAACAGAACAATCGTGCTTGCCGCAAAAGCCGAGCCAACGATCAACCAGCTTGTTCTTCGGGCTCTGGCCATGTCCAGTTCCAACTGATCGGCTTTTTCATAGAACTCGGCGACCGCGATGATTTTCCCCGACCAGATTTCGCGAATAGGGCTGTAGACTTCCAGCAATGGAATGCCAAGCGCAGCCTCTGCCGCGCTTTCTTCGTCGTCCAGCTCTTCAAATGAGCCCGAGATTTCTCCAGCCCATGCGCGTTTCAGGTCATCTGTCGGCTCGAACCGACGACCGATGATGGCGGAATCCGATGCGTATGCAATCTCGCCATCCTGTTTCCAGAACTTGTACGAGGCAATGCGTTCGCGCATCGGCTGGGTCATGAAAATCTCGTCCAGCGCCCGGCTGGCCTGTTCGGACAGTCGATCTCCATGCGCCAGCTCCTGGCTGAGAGGAGACAGAATGCTTTCCATGTACAGTGCGGCCGAGTTGGCGGAGTTCTGTACAACCGCGTTTTCGATCCGGTTCGACACCCAGTGACCAACAAACACCGTAGCAGTCCCCATTACGACTATGCTGGCCGCGAGAAAAACGCGCGACAAAGACCAGTTGCCAATTGTCAGGTCAGAAATTTTGGGTCTCATTTCGCAATCGACTATGAACGACAATTGCTTGACGCGCTACAGACCATGGTCTGATGCGCTTCTCCAATGTTCGAAACCTGATGCGCGGGCCGGGACTTGGCCTTTTTGGGTGCACCCCGGCAGGTTCCCGCGTCCCGATCCCAGTCCCGGTTCAACGGGTTTTCAAACACTCCGACAGGGTTTGCGCCATGTTACGAATGACTTGCGGGTACAGAGACGGCCCCGGTTCCAGTGCCGAGCCCAGTGGATCGATCACACCGGATTGCGCCGATGTTCCATCCAACACGGTCTCGACGATGCCCGGATTGAACTGTGGTTCAGATAATACGCAGTTGATGCCTTCAGCGCGAATGCGACCTTGAATGGCGGCAATACGCGCGGGGCTTGGGTCGGACGCATCGCTCAGGGAAATCGCGCCTGATGCCGGGAAACCAAACGCGACCTCGAAATACTGATAAGCATCATGAAACACGATGAAGCTGCCGCCGCGAACCGGCTCAAGCAACCCTGCCACTTCTGCGGAAAGCGCGGTCATTTCTTCGCGCGCCGCTTCGGCGTTTGCCAAATACGCAGCGGCATTGTCGGGATCCGCTGACGACAATTGATCTGCGATCAGGTTCAGCCAGGCTTTGGCATTCGTTGGCGACAGCCAGGCATGTGGGTCATGAGAATCATGATCGTTATGATCATCATGGCCTTCGTGATCGTCATGGTCGTCATGGTCTTCGTGACCCGCATCGTCCGCGTGATCATGCGCCTCAAACAATGTGTCTTCCCGGAACTCAAGAAGCTCCGTGCCCTTTGCGTCCAATAGGGCAGTGGCAGTCGCGCCTTGGGCAAGGGTTTCTATCGCGCTTTCCAACCATGGCGTCAGGTCTTCTCCTACCCAGAACACCAGATCGGCGTTTTGCAACGCGGCTGCCTCGGACGGGCGCAGATTGTATTCATGCGGCGAGGCACCCGGTGCGACGATCAGGGCAGGTGTTCCCACACCCTCCATTACACGGGCCACCAGCGAATGAACCGGGGCAATGTCCGCGGCAACGTTTGGCGCATCTGCGCGGGCCGGTCCACCCAGCAATGCAACTGTGATCGACAATGGAAGAAGAAGCGTTCTGGACATAGAGCTCTCTGTGTGATTTTATAACATTTCAAGTGGCAATACATGATATGAAATAACATGACAAGTGATGTGCACCCAGTACCTGGCAAAGACACCGCCCCGGTCGGGTTTCAGGAACATGACCACCAGAGCTGTGTCGCAACGGCCCTGGCATCTGCCGAAGCCCGGTGCAAAGAGGAAGGGCTGCGTCTGACGCCGGTTCGCCGCAAGGTTCTTGAGATGTTGTTGCAGGAACATCGCGCCCTTGGCGCCTACGCAATCCTTGATCGGTTGCGCGACGAAGGATTCGGGTCCCAGCCTCCGGTCGCTTATCGGGCGTTGGAGTTTCTTGTACAGAACGGCTTTGTCCACAAGATCGAGCGGCTGAACGCGTTTGTCGCCTGCTCTCATCCCGGCGCGGCGCATTCACCTGCTTTCATGATCTGCCGAAAATGTGATGCCGTAGCCGAGGCGCAGTCCGCCCCCTCCAAAGGTGTTCTTGGCGCTGCCGCGCGCGCGGCAGGTTTCGAGATCGAGCGAACGGTTGTAGAGGCTGAAGGTCTCTGCCCTGACTGCACCGAAAAGGCATAAAGATGGCCCTAATCACTGTCGAGAAACTCAGCGTCCGCTATGGCGCGCATACCGTGCTGCATCATGTGGATATGGTCGTTGAACCGGGTGAAATCGTGACCATCGTTGGCCCGAACGGATCAGGCAAGACCAGCCTGCTGCGGGCCATTATCGGTGCGACACGGCCTTCCGCCGGTCACGTGTCACTGAAGCCCGGATTGAAAATCGGATATGTGCCGCAGAAGCTGCATGTCGATCCGACTTTGCCAATTTCCGTCGAAAGGTTCATGCGTCTGACCGATCCTGTGTCGCGCAGGCAATGTGTCGAGGCGCTTGAATCCGCGGGTGTGCCGGATCTGTTGAAACGCCAGATGTCGCAGCTGTCCGGCGGACAGTTCCAGCGGGTGCTGTTGGCCAGAGCCTTGATCAACCACCCGGACATCTTGTTGCTGGACGAAGCGACACAGGGGTTGGACCAACGGGGATCGGCTAGCTTTTACCAGCAGATCGAGGCAGTCCGACGCGAGTCCGGATGCGCCATTCTGATGATCAGCCACGAACTGCACGTGGTCATGAGCGCGTCGGACCGGGTGATATGCCTCAATGGGCATGTCTGTTGCGAAGGATCGCCGGCCGTGGTCGCCTCGGCACCAGAGTATCGGGCCTTGTTCGGAACCGGAACAGGCGGTGCGCTTGCCCTTTATCGTCATGAACATGATCACCATCATGATCATGATCATGATCATGATGCGAACCCACAGGAAGCGGCGGAATAATGCTGGATGATTTCATGATGCGGGCAACGCTCGCCGGTATTGGCGTGGCGTTTGCGGCGGCCCCCCTTGGATGTTTTGTCGTGTGGCGTCGCATGGCGTATTTCGGCGACGCGACCGCGCATGCCGCAATTCTGGGCGTGGCCCTGTCCCTGACGTTTCAGATGTCGATCTTCACGGGCGCGCTGGCTATCGCTTTGGTCATGGCGCTGACCGTTTCGCTTTTGGCCGGTCGCGGTTATGCGATGGACACGCTGCTGGGGGTGCTGGCGCATTCTGCGCTGGCCTTCGGGCTGGTTGCAGTTTCATTCCTGTCCGGTGTCCGGATTGACCTGATGGCGTATCTGTTTGGGGATATTCTGGCGGTCTCCCGTTCTGATCTGGTCGTGATCTGGGGCGGTGCGGCGCTTGTCGTGGCTCTGATTGTCTGGCGTTGGTCGCAACTTCTGACCGCGACACTGAACGAAGAACTGGCCTATGCCAGCGGCTTCGATCCAAGGCGAGAACAACTGATCCTGACCCTGTCACTTGCTGTGACCGTAGCGGTGGCGATCAAGGTTGTGGGCGTGTTGCTGATCGCCGCGATGCTGATTATTCCGGCGGCTGCTGCGCGAAACCTGGCACGGTCACCAGAATCCATGGCCCTGATTGCTGCGGGAATAGGTGCGCTTTCGGCCATCACAGGGCTAAGGGCTGCGTATGTATTCGACACTCCGGCAGGGCCCTCGATTGTCTGCGTTGCCGCGATCGTTTTTGCGTGTCTCAGCCTGATCGGGTGGCGAACGCAGGGCAGAGTCTAAAGTTTCTGTGGCTCGTCGCGGCCGTAGCATCCCGGTCATCCGGTAATGTGACCGAAACGAAAACGCCACAAAAAAGGCCCGCAATCCTGCGGGCCTTTATGCATTTCTATCCGCGCCGTTTATTGCGGGATATCGCCTTCCAGCCCTTCGACATAGAAGTTCATACCGGCCAGAGTACCGTCGTCGGCCACTTCGCCCTCGGCCAGCCAGTCGCTGCCGTCCTGCTTTTTCAGCGGTCCGGTAAAGGCATGATAGCTGCCATCGGCCAGCGCGGCTTTCAGGGCCAGTGCCTCTTCCTTGATGTCCGCGGGAACTGCATCCGAAATCTCACCGATTTCTACCATGCCCGGCCCGATTCCGTCCCAGGTGTTGGACGAGGCCCAGGTGCCGTCCATCACGGCTCGCGTGCGCGCAATGTAATAGGGTCCCCAGTTGTCGATGATCGAGGAAACACGCGGTTTGGGGGCGTATTCGCTCATATCCGAAGCCTGACCGAAGGTGATCACGTTGCCCGCCTCTTGTGCGGCGGCCTGCGGTGCGGTCGAGTCAGTGTGCTGCAGGATCACGTCGGCGCCCTGTTCGATCAGAACCGATGCAGCGTCAGCCTCTTTCGCCGGGTCGAACCATGTATAGGCCCAGACGATCTTGAACTGTACATCCGGGTTCGCTTTCTTGGCGTGGATATAGGCCGAGTTGATACCGCGGATCACCTCGGGGATCGGGTAGGACCCGATATAGCCGATGATGTTCGATTCGGTCATTCTACCCGCGATATGCCCCTGAACCGCGCGGCCTTCGTAGAAACGCGCTGAATAGACCGAGACGTTGTCGGCGGTCTTGTAGCCGGTCGCGTGCTCGAACTTCACGTTCGGGAATTTCTTGGCCACATTGATGGTTGGATCCATATAGCCGAACGAGGTGGTAAAGATCAGATCCGCGCCTTCCAGCGCCATCTGGGTCATCACGCGCTCGGCGTCGGGGCCTTCGGGTACTGATTCAACGAATACAGTCTCGACCTTGTCGCCGAACTCTTCTTCGATCGCCAAACGGCCTTTGTTGTGTTCATAGGTCCAGCCGCCGTCGCCGACAGGGCCGACATAAACAAAACCGACCTTGGTTTTGTCTTGTGCCACTGCACCGGTCGCAAGACCAAGCGCTATCGCGGCAGTTGTCAGAAGCGATTTTAATTTCATGTAGTTACTCCCCAAGTTGGTTCAGTTGGCCCCTAGTGTGAGGCATGGAAGGTCCGGCCCAGTGAGGCAGGTGCGCTGCTCTTGTCGGCCGAAAGGATCACAAGCACAAGGATCGTGATAAGATAGGGTGACATTGCCAGATACTCGACGGGAATGGCAACGCCCGCTGCCTGCAAATTAAGCTGCAAGACGGTGATGCCGCCGAACAAATATGCACCCAGCAGGACCCGCCACGGTTTCCAGCTGGCAAACACCACCAGCGCCAGTGCGATCCAGCCGACACCTGCGGTCATGCCCTCGGTCCATTGCGGCACACGTATCAGACTGATGTAAGCTCCACCCAGACCCGCGCAGGCCCCGCCAAACAGGATCGCCATGATACGGATTTTGATGACCTTGTAGCCAAGCGCATGGGCGGCATCGTGGTTTTCACCAACCGCCCGCAGGATCAACCCGACGCGGGTGTACTTCAGGACGGCCCAGACCACAGCGGTCAGCGCAATGCCCAGATACAGGATGGGATCGTGCCGAAACAGGATCGGGCCGATGACCGGAATATCGCTGATCAAGGGGATGTGGATATCGCCCATGCTGGGTGGTTTGACGCCCACATAGCTTTGCCCCATCAGGGCGCTGAACCCCAGGCCAAACAGGGTCAGCGCAAGGCCGCTGGCAACCTGGTTGGCCAACGCAAACTGTGTCAGCAAGACGAACAGCAGCGACAGCACGGCCCCGCCAATGGCGGCAGCAACAAAGCCCAGCCAGGGCGATCCGGTTTCGACCGAGATCGCAAAACCGCTGATCGCGCCAACGATCATCATGCCCTCGACACCAAGGTTCAGAACGCCTGCCTTTTCCACGACAAGCTCTCCGATCGCGGCCAGCAGAAGGGGGGTTGCGGCCACCATAAGCGAAGCAACCAGAAGAACGGGATTGATTTGACCAAGATCCATGATCACGCCACCTCGCTACGAGCCGCACGGATGCGGAAGTTTGTCAGAAGATCGAAGGCCAGCAGGAAAAACAGCAGCATTCCCTGAAACACCTGAATGGCTGCGGCAGGCAGGCCCAGCTGCGATTGTGCGATTTCACCGCCAATATAGGTCAGCGCCATCAGGCCCCCGGCCAAAAGAATACCCACCGGATGCAGTCGGCCCAGAAAGGCGACGATGATCGCTGTAAAGCCATAACCCACATTGAAATCGATGCTGATCTGACCGGACGGGCCGGACACCTCGAACATCCCGGCCAACCCGGCCAAAGCGCCCGAAATTCCAAGGCAGAACAGGATCAGGCGCGCTGGATTCACACCTGCAAACTTTGCGGCGCGGGGGGCCTCACCCGTCAGACGGATATGGAACCCCAGCATGTGACGGTTCAGCAAAACATAGGCAAAGATCACCGCGATGAAGGCCGCGACAACACCCCAATGCATCCCGGAACCGGCAATCAGCTCGGCATTGTGCGCGCTTTCATAGGATTGCAGGTTGCGCGAGCCGGGAAAGCCGAACCCTTCGGGGTTCTTGAGCAAACCCAGCGAGACCGAGGCCAGCATCTGTTCGGCCACGTAGACCAGCATCAGCGACACGAGGATTTCGTTGGTGCCGAAACGCACTTTCAGCAAAGCAGGGATCGTTGCCCACAGCCACCCGCCAAATGCGCCTGCGGCCACCATGATCGGGAAGATGTACCAGGCGTCGAGCGGATAGAAGGCCAGACCTGCGCCCGCACCGAATATGGCGCCCATGATGTATTGCCCTTCGGCCCCGATATTCCAGATACCGGCCCGAAATCCCAGCGACAATCCGATAGCGATCAACACAAGCGGGGCGCCCTTGACCAGCAATTGAGGGCGGTAATAGAATGCGAACTCGCCAAAAAGCGGCTCCCAGAAGATGGTACCGATGGCTTCGACCGGGTTTTTCCCCAATATGGCAAACAGCAACCCGCCAAACACCATTGTCGCCAGCACCGCCACAAGGGGGGTCGCATAAGACCAGGCCCTGGACGGCTGTGGCCGTTTCTCCAATACAATCATCTGCTCATCCCCCCAGATGTTTCATCTTTTTGCAAATACTCTCGCCGAAGGCGGCTCAGCAGATCACACATGTGCCACCTCCATGCCATGGGCACCGCCCATCATGAGGCCAATCTCATCCACGGTCAGGCCGGTGGTCGGGCGCGGTGCGCTCAGCCGACCTTCGTTTAAGGCCGCAAAACTGTCCGAGATTTCCATCAGCTCATCCAGATCCTGCGAGATGCAAACCACCGCTGTGCCTTTCGCCGCAAGATCGAGTATGGCTTGCCGAATCGACGCGGCCGCCGCGGCATCCACCCCCCAGGTTGGCTGGTTTACCACCAACACATCAGGGTTTTGCAGCACTTCGCGTCCAATCACGAATTTCTGCAGATTGCCGCCGGACAAGGACCGCGCTGCGTTTTCGGGCCCGGGCGTACGTACGTCGAAGGCTTCGATGATCTTTTCGGCAAAACTCCGGGTTTCGGACCATTTCAAGAAGCCGTTTTTCTCAAGCCCTTCCCGCACAGATCCGGTCAGCAAAGCGTTTTCGGTCAGGCTCATGTCGGGCGCCGCCGCGTGGCCGAGCCGTTCCTCGGGCGCGGTCAGAACGCCCAGCTTGCGGCGCGCTGTCGGGCCGAGCTTGCCGATTGCCTGACCGTTGAACTTGATCGCATCCGCCGATGTCAGGATTTCCCCGGACAGCACGCCCAGCAATTCATCCTGCCCGTTTCCGGCAACACCGCCGACGCCCAGAACCTCGCCCTTGCGGACCGTCATGTGCACATTGCGCAATGCGGTGCCGAATTCCGAAGGCGAGGGGACTGACAGCCCGCTGACATCCAGCGCGACCTCGCCCAGTTCCCGGCCCGAGCGTTCAGGCGTCTGCAACGTCGACCCGACCATCATCTCGGCCATGTCGCGCGCCGAGGTTTCAGCGGGAACACATTCGCCCACGTTCTTGCCCAGACGCAGGATCGTGGCATGGTCGCACAGCGTTCGGATCTCCTCCAGTTTATGCGAGATATAAAGGATCGAGGTTCCCTCGGAGCGTAGCTTGTTCAGCGTCTCAAACAGGATATTGACCTCTTGCGGGGTCAGAACCGAGGTCGGTTCGTCCATGATCAGCAGTTTGGGGTCCTGCAGCAGGCAGCGAATGATCTCGACCCGCTGGCGTTCGCCTGCGGACAGATCGCCAACCGTGCGGAACGGGTCCAGCGGCAGACCATAGGTTTCCGAGACTTCGCGAATGCGCGATGCCAGATCCCCCATCGGGGGCGGATTCTCCATCCCCAGCGCGATATTCTCGGCCACGTTCAGCGCGTCAAACAGCGAAAAATGCTGGAACACCATCGCGATCCCATCGGCACGGGCCGCGCGCGGTTCGGGCGGCGCAAACGGATTGCCGCGCAGCTTCATGGTGCCGCTGTCCGGCTTCACAAGCCCATAGATCATTTTCACCAGCGTGGATTTCCCCGCGCCGTTTTCACCCAGCAGCGCGTGCACTTCGCCTTCACCGATGTCAAAGGACACCTGATCATTGGCCACAACACCGGGGTAGGCTTTGGTCAGCCCTTGCAAGCTCAAAAGTGGAATGGTCACGCGCTCAGGTCCTTCTTCAACTCGTTTTGCAGGGCCGGGCGCAGCAATTGTGCGGCGACGCCCACGGCGATCATATGTGGATGCTTCCCCATCGACGGGTCACCGATCGGGCAGGTGATCCGGCTTATCCGTTCAGGCGGATGCCCAAGAGCGGCCAGACGCGACCGGAATCGCGCCCATTTCGTAGCCGAGCCGATCAGCCCCGCAAAGCCAAAATCGTGCAAAAGCAGTCTGTTGCACAGTTCAAAGTCAAGGCTATGCGAGTATGTCAGCACAAGATGTTCGGCGTCGGATGGGGCATGGCGGATCAGCTCGGCCGGTTTTGTGGCCGGAACAATTGTCACGCCCGCTGGCACAGTGGCCGGAAAGCGCTGACGGCTGGTGTCCACCCAGGTGATCGCAAGATCGGGAAGCGGGGACAGCACATCCACCAGCGCCCGGCCGACATGGCCCGCGCCCCAGATCCACAGATTGCGTGTCGGCTTGTGAACAGGTTCAACCATCCAGCCATCGATCAGCTGCGGTTCTGGCGCAATCCCCTGTCCGCGCGCCGTCGCCAGCATTCGCTTGACCGACAGGGGCATCTCGTCACCCGTGGCCGGGCGCGCGATGACCGTATCGTCCAGATCATTGACAGTGTTTGCGTCGTAGACCTCGCTCAGCAACGACACGGCACCGCCGCAGCATTGCCCCAACTCGGGTCCAAGTGCATGATGCGTCAGGCGGGTTTGCGTGGTTTGCAACCGTGCGGCATTTGCCGCCTGGTATTCCAGTGTTCCGCCACCAATTGTGCCGCTTTGCCCGCCGCCCCAGACCAGCATGGTGGCACCAACTTCGCGTGGAGACGACCCTTTGATCCCGGCGATGACCACCCGAACCACTTTGCCGTGGGTTTTGACCGCCTCCCTCAAAGCCTCTAGGTCAAATCCCATCAGATATCTCCCTTCATCCTCTGGACGCCGCGCCAGACCTCTTCGGCGGTGGCGGGCGCGTTGAGTGCCGGATAGGTGTCCCCGCAGGCTGCCACCGCATTCGAAAGCGCCAGCCAGGCCGATATTCCCAGCATGAACGGGGGTTCCCCCACGGCTTTCGAGCGATAGATGGTGTCCTCTCGGTTCTCGCCATCCCAAAGTGCGACGTTGAAAATGTCGGGCCGGTCGGAACAGGCCGGGATCTTGTAGGTCGAGGGCGCATGTGTGCGCAGGTTGCCCTTGCCGTCCCAGACCAGTTCCTCGGTCGTCAGCCAGCCCGCGCCCTGCACGTAACCGCCTTCGACCTGTCCGACATCCAGCGCCGGGTTCAGCGAAGCGCCCGCGTCATGCAGGATATCTGTGCGCAGAATGCGGTTCTCGCCCGTCAACGTGTCCACAGCGACCTCGGTGACCGAAGCGCCATAGGCGAAGTAGTAAAACGGGCGACCGCGTCCCGCGATCCTGTCCCATTCGATCTTGGGCGTTTTATAAAAGCCGGTGGCCGACAGGCTTATGCGACCCTGATAGGCCAGTGCGGCAGCTTCGGCAAACGTGTACCGTTCTTCACCAACCGAAACGTGGCCATCCGTGAAAGTGACCGCGGAGGGGTCGGCCTGATGCCGTTCAGCCAGAAAATCGGCCATCCGGTCGCGGATCGTATCGCAAGCCGCTTTCACCGCCATGCCGTTCAGATCGCTGCCTGAAGACGCTGCCGTGGCTGACGTATTCGGCACTTTGGCCGTATCAGTGGCGGTGATCTTGACCATCTCAAGCGGGATGCCGAAACGCGACGCGGCCACTTGCGCGACCTTCTGGAACAGGCCCTGACCCATCTCGGTGCCGCCATGATTCAGGTGGACCGAACCATCCTGATACACATGCACCAGCGCACCGGCCTGGTTCAGATGGGTCAGCGTGAAGGAAATTCCGAACTTGACCGGAGAAAAGGCGATGCCCTTCTTGATCACGCTGTTTTCGGCGTTCCATTTCTCGATGACCGCTTTGCGCGCGGCATAGTTGCTGGACTTCATCAGCGCTTCGGTCATGCCATGCAGTTCGAAATCGCTGACCTCCATTCCGTAGGGCGTCGTGTTGCCGCCAGCGGGCAGGGGGCGGACCGGGGCGGTCCCTGTTTCCACCGCGCCACGGCTGGTCAGGTCTTCGTGCGGGTCGGGATGACCCCGCGGTTTTTCGTGAGGTTGGACTTCGGCAACCTTATGCGCGGGCTCGTAATAGTTGCGGCGGCGCAATTCCACCGGGTCCAGCCCAAGTTCATGCGCGGCGTGGTCCATCACCCGTTCGATGGCAACCATCCCCTGCGGGCCACCAAACCCGCGATAGGCGGTGGCTGACTGCGTGTTGGTCTTCAACCGATGGCTTTCAATCCGGGCATTGGGCAGCAGGTAGGCATTGTCCGAATGCAGCATCGCACGGTCGGCGACGGGCAGGGACAGGTCCTGCGCCCAGCCGCAGATCGCGTATTGCAGAAAGGACACGCCCTGAATGTGACCCTGTTCGTCAAATCCCGCGCGATAGGAAATCCGGAAGGCGTGGCGTTTGCCTGTGATGATCATGTCATCATCGCGGTCATAGCGCATCTTGCAGGCTTTGCCGGTTGCCCGCGCCGCCACTGCGCAGGCGACGGCCAGCGCATTCCCCTGGCTTTCCTTGCCACCGAATCCGCCACCCATGCGCCGGGTTTCGACGCGGATCGCATGCATTGGCAGGCCCAGAGCGTCCGCCACCTTGTGCTGTATCTCGGTCGGGTGCTGGGTCGAGCTGTGGACCAGCATGTCGCCGCCTTCATTCGGCACGGCAAGGGCTGCCTGACCTTCCAGATAGAAATGCTCCTGACCGCCGATCTCGAATGTTCCGTCGATGACGTGGGCTGCGCTTTCAATCGCGGCGTCCGCGTCGCCCTTGGCATAGATACGGGGCCCGTCTTCAAATCGGCTGTCTGCTGCCAGAGCTTCTTCCACCGTCAGGATCGGTGTGTCCTCTGCATAGTCGATCTTGCCCAACCGAACCGCCTTGCGGGCGGCCAGATGGCTGGTGGCAACCACAAGGAAAACAGGCTGGCCGATATAGTGAACCGTCCCGTCGGACAGCAACGGTTCATCGTGGATCGAGGGCGAAACATCGTTGGCAAAAGGCAGGTCCTGTGCCGTCATGACCTTGACGACCCCGGCTGCTGCTTTCACGGCAGACAGGTCCATCGCGGTAATCGTGCCCTTGGCGATCGGGCTCAGGCCAAAGGCCAGATGCAATGTGCCCTTTGGCGTCGGGATGTCGTCCACATATCGGGCGGAACCGGATACGTGCAGCGGTGCCGCGTCGTGGGGAAGGGGTTTGGTTACGCTCATGCCGATACCTCCAGCACGTTGGTCACTTGGCCCTGATCCTCAAGGAAGTACCGTTCCAGCATCGCTTTGGCGGTCTCAAGCCTGTACGTGGCCGAGGCGCGCATATCGGTAAGCGGTGAATAATCGTCGGCAAAAGCGGGCAGAGCGGCGTCAATCGTCTCGCGCGTCCATGGCTTGCCGATCAACGCGGCCTCGACATGGGTTGCCCGTTTCGGAATGCCAGCCATACCGCCAAACGCGATGCGCGCAGCCGCCACACGTCCGTCCGAAATGGTAATGTTGAAACATCCGCACACAGCCGAGATATCCTGATCGAACCGTTTGCTCAGCTTGTAGCATTTCAGCCGGTCCGCCTGACGCGGGAAGCTGACGGCTTCGACAAACTCACCCGGCGCGCGGTCCTGTTTCCCGTAATCGATGAAGAAGTCTTCCAGCAGGACTGACCGGCGTTCATCACCTTTGCGCAGGTGCAGCGTCGCACCCAATGCGATCAGCGCGGGCGGGTTGTCTCCGATTGGTGAGCCATTGGCGATGTTGCCACCCACAGTGGCCGCGTGACGGACCTGAACACTGGCATAGCGCCGGATCATTTCAGCATACGATGGGTGAATGTCCGCCAAGGCTTCGCCCATGCGGTTCATATCGACCATGGCACCGAACCGAATATCTTCGTCGGTGATCGTGATCTCTTTCAGATCGTCACAGCTGTTCAGGAAGATCACCGGATCAAGATCGCGCAGTTGCTTGGTCACCCAAAGCCCAACATCAGTTGCGCCCGCGACCAAAGTGGCATTTGGGTTCTCGGCATACACAGCAGCCAGCGCGTCGGACGAGCCCGGCAGCATGGGTGAAGCGGCGGGTGTTGCGACAGGCTTGTCCTTGACCCAGACAGGCACGGGATGCTTCTCGGCCGCTTCGGCTGCGCGAATAATGGGTGCATAACCTGTGCAACGGCACAGATTACCGGCAAGCTGTGTGTCGTGATCCGTCGCGCCATTGGTGTGACCAGCCACCATCGACATGACAAAACCGGGTGTGCAAAAGCCGCATTGCGACCCGTGCAAGTCAACCATGGCCTGCTGAACCGGATGGACCTCGCCATCGGGGCCGCTGGCGCCTTCGACGGTTCGAACCGCCTTGCCATGCAGCTGCGGCAAGAAAAGGATGCACGAGTTCAGGGCCTTTGCGCCACCCGCATCCGTCACCATGACAGTGCAGGCACCGCAATC
The DNA here is from genome assembly GCF_059613425.1 of Ruegeria sp. BHSA123. NCBI lineage: Bacteria > Pseudomonadati > Pseudomonadota > Alphaproteobacteria > Rhodobacterales > Roseobacteraceae > Ruegeria > Ruegeria sp. BHSA123. The sequence continues at coordinate 16,129 of NZ_JBXWSL010000037.1, forward strand.
GCCTTCGTTGCAGCCTTCTTTGGTGCCGGTCAGGCCACGATCTTCACGCAGCCAATCCAGCAGAGTGGCTGTCGGATTGATATCCGTCAGCTCCACTGTCTCTCCATTCAGAAGAAACGTGATGTCCATTCGAGAAACCCGTCGCCTTACCCGGTTGCGCCCTGGTGATGCCCTCCTTCGATGCGACGTAGAAAGAGTGGCGGGCGGATAGCTTGCAAATGGATGTTAGAAACAGCATGCGTGATCTGGCAAGAAAAACTGCCTGTATGATGCATCATTACAGCCAAGTGGCGTGGATTTGCGCACCCTGTGTAAATATCAGTTACTTGAAACTAAAGCGTTTTTTTGTCAGTGAAGATGTCGCTTTCCGAAGCACCTTCTGGAAAATCCGAATAATCAAAAACGATTATTTTGCCAAACAACGGCGCAGGTTCCGGCTTTTGCATGCCTCGCGGCTAGGGTAGCCTGCCGTTCATGAGCAGTAACCCCCGATTCATTCACCTACGTGTTCACACCGAATACTCCCTTCTGGAAGGCGCTGTGCGGCTGAAAAAACTGCCCGCCCTGTGCGAGAAGATGGGGATGCCTGCCGTCGCGGTGACTGACACGAATTCCATGTTTTCGGCGCTGGAATTTTCGGTGACAGCCAGCCAGGCCGGTGTCCAGCCGATCATGGGATGTCAGGTTGATCTGACTTATGTGCAATCGCAACCGGGGGAAAAGCCAAAAACGCCCGCGCCGCTTGTTCTGCTGGCACAGTCCGAGGCGGGGTACGAGAACCTGATGAAGCTGAGCACGTGCCTTTACGTGGACAAGGGCGGGCAGTTGCCGCAGGTCACGCTGGACGAGCTTGCGGGCCGCTCCGACGGGCTGATCTGCCTGTCCGGAGGGCCCGATGGGCCGGTGGGCCGCCTGTTGCAACAGGGGCAACGTCCGGCGGCCGAGGCGCTGGTGGATCGGCTGGCCGCGATCTTTCCGGATCGTCTGTATATCGAACTCCAGCGTCATCCGGGCGAGGACGGCCAACCAGAGGCCGAACGCCAGACCGAGCGCGGCCATATCGAGATGGCCTATGCCAAGAACCTGCCGCTGGTTGCCACCAATGACGTCTATTTCCCGACCTCGGATATGTACGAGGCCCATGATGCGCTGATCTGTATCGCCGAAGGGGCCTATGTCGACCAGCAGGAAGGTCGCCGCCGCCTGACCGCGCAGCATTATTTCAAGTCGCAGCAGGAAATGGTGACGCTGTTTGCCGATCTGCCCGAGGCCATCGAGAACACTGTCGAGATTGCCAAACGCTGCGCTTTCATGGCCTATCGGCGTGATCCGATCCTGCCGAAATTCGCCGATGACGAGGTCGCTGAACTACGCCGCATTGCCAACGAGGGCTTGCAGAAACGTCTGGCCGTGATCCCCCATGCGGTGACGCCCGAGGAATATCAGGAACGGCTGGATTTCGAGCTTGGCATCATCGAAGGAATGGGGTTCCCTGGCTACTTCCTGATCGTTGCCGACTTTATCCAATGGGCCAAGGATCACGATATTCCGGTTGGGCCGGGTCGGGGATCGGGTGCGGGCTCGCTGGTGGCTTATGCGCTGACAATCACCGACCTCGATCCGCTGCGTTACAGCCTGCTGTTTGAACGGTTCCTGAATCCCGAACGGGTTTCGATGCCTGACTTCGATATCGACTTCTGTATGGATCGCCGCGAAGAGGTGATCCGCTACGTGCAGCAGAAATACGGGCGCGACAAGGTGGGGCAGATCATCACATTTGGTGCTTTGCTGTCCAAGGCTGCCGTACGCGATATCGGGCGGGTGCTGCAAATGCCGTACGGGCAGGTGGACCGTCTGTCCAAGATGATCCCGGTTGAAGGGGTAAAACCGGTTTCCATCGAAAAAGCCCTGAAGGATGAGCCGCGTCTGCGGGAGGAAGCTCGTAACGAAGAGGTGGTGGATCGTTTGCTGACGTATGGACAGCAGGTCGAAGGGCTGCTGCGCAACGCCTCGACCCACGCGGCTGGGGTTGTGATTGGCGACCGGCCTCTGGACGCGCTGGTGCCGATCTATCAGGACCCGCGATCCGACATGCCTGCAACCCAGTTCAACATGAAATGGGTGGAACAGGCCGGGCTGGTAAAGTTCGACTTTCTGGGTCTGAAAACCCTGACCGTGATCCAGAACGCGATGGACTTGATCTTCAAGTCCGGGCGGAAGTTGCACATCGCCGCCGATGGCACCGAGCTTTATGAACCTGCCGAGGGGGCCGAGAACCAGATCAACGCCATCCCACTGGATGACGAGGCGACGTATAAGCTCTATTCAGCGGCCAAGACGGTCGCGGTGTTCCAGGTTGAATCTTCGGGCATGATGGACGCGCTCAAGCGCATGAAACCCACCTGTATCGAGGATATCGTGGCCCTCGTCGCGCTCTATCGTCCCGGCCCGATGGAGAACATCCCGACCTATTGCGAGGTCAAGAACGGGCTGCGCGAAATCACATCCGTTCACCCGCTGATCGACCACATTCTTGAGGAAACTCAAGGTATTATCGTCTATCAGGAACAGGTGATGCAGATCGCGCAAGTCATGGCGGGGTACAGCCTGGGCGGTGCAGACCTGCTGCGCCGCGCGATGGGTAAGAAGATCAAAGAGGCGATGGATGCCGAACGCCCCAAGTTCGAAAAAGGCGCGGCGGAAAACGGGGTGGATGCCAAGAAAGCCAGCGAAGTCTTCGACCTTCTCGAGAAATTCGCCAATTACGGCTTCAACAAATCCCACGCCGCCGCCTATGCGGTGGTCAGCTATCAAACCGGCTGGTTGAAGGCGAACCATCCGGTTGAATTCATGGCGGGCGTCATGAATTGCGATATCCATCTGACCGACAAGCTGGCGATCTATTTCGAAGAGGTCCGAAAAGGGCTGGAACTGCCGTATGTCCCACCTTGTGTGAACCGATCTCAGGCCACGTTCGATGTTGATAACGGACATCTGGTCTATGCGCTGGGCGCGCTCAAGAATGTGGGTGTCGAGGCGATGAACCTGATCGTTGCGGCTCGCGCGGACAAGCCGTTTGTTAACCTGTTCGATTTCGCCCGCCGCGTTGATCTGAAGAAAGTGGGCAAACGCCCGCTTGAGATGCTGGCCCGCGCCGGGGCCTTTGATGAGCTGGACCGGAACCGCCGCCGTGTGTTTGAAAGCCTAGATGCGCTGGTGCAGTATTCGGCCGCGATCCATGAACAGAAGAATTCGAACCAGGTGTCACTGTTTGGCGAGGCCGGAGATGACCTGCCCGAACCGCGCCTGGCGCCGACCCCCGACTGGTTGCCGGCTGAACGTCTGAGCGAAGAGTTCAAGGCCATCGGATTCTACCTCTCTGGTCATCCGCTGGACGACTATATGCCGGCCTTGAAGCGTAAACAGGTTTTGACGCTGGACGAGGTGACAGAGAAAGCCCGCTCTGGCCCGTTGATCGCCAAGATGGCCGGAGTGGTTGCCGGGCGGCAGGAACGGAAATCGGCCAAGGGCAACCGGTTCGCCTTTGCCCAGCTTTCGGACCCGACCGGCGCTTATGAGGTCACGCTGTTTTCCGACACGCTGGAGAAATGCCGCGAGTTTCTGGAAACCGGCGCTCAGGTGGTTCTGACCGTTGAGGCGACGATGGAGTCCGATCAGCTCAAGCTGCTGGGGCGTTCGGTTGGACCAGCGGATTCTGTGGTGGCCGAAGCCGGGGCGACGGGCCTGCGCATCTTTGTCGACGAAGCGCGGGCAGTGTCGACGATTGCAACGGTTCTTGAAGAAGCCGCAACCGCTGCCAAGGGTGCGGCCCGCGGCCCGATCCAGCTGCTGTTGCTGGACCCCGGCCTGCCCGGCGACGTCGAAATCGACCTTGGGCGTGTGTTTCCGATCAACCCGCAGATCAAGGGCGCGATCAAATCGCTGGAAGGCGTGATGACCGTCGAAGAGATCTGACACCGCGTTGTTGCCAGACAGTTAGCGCACCGCTAGGCTGACCTTGCAAATATGTCTTCTGATCATGCCACGGGAGGGCGTTGATATGACGATTGCAGGTCTCAATTTCAGAACGATTGCATTGGGGGCGGCGGCATCGCTGGCTTTGGTTTCGGCGACAGCCACGCTTGCGGACGACAAGAAGAAAGAGAACACGATCAAAGGTGCTGTGATCGGTGCTGGGGTCGGGGCCTTGATCGGCGACGGCAAGGGTGCCGCCGCAGGGGCAATTGCTGGTGCGCTGATCGGCGCGAACTCGAAATAAGCGGGGGCGGGATGATGCGTTTGAACGCGATGAAAGTGATCACAACCGCCGCGCTGCTTACAGGGCCCGGGTTTGTTCTTGCGGACGAGGAAGCCGAACAGATGGTGCAAGCGGCGCTGCCGCTCATGTATCACACCTGCGCGTCGGTCATCGAAGAAGCTGACGGGAATGAAGAATACATTGTGGACGTGGTCGGCAAGATGACGGCGTTGTCCCTTTATAACCGTCAGGTCGACCTCGAAGCTCATGCCAGTTCGGACGAGGAAAAGGCCACGCTGCGCGAAACATTTGTGGCGGCCCTGAAAGACGGCTGCGCCGGGGATGAAAACGCCCTGCTGGGTGGCGTCGTCGACAATGCGGTGAAATCAACGCTGGGGCTGTAAGCCTTCAGTAATGAGGCGGGCGTTCGTCACCAAGGACAACGCCGCCTGACCCTTCCTGCGCGCGCTCGGCCTCGCGGTGCAGCAGCATCTCGACACGGCGGGTCAGCCGGTCAATCTCGGCCTGTTGCCGGGTGACAACCGCGTTCAATTCGTCAACCGTGCGGGTCAGATGGGCAATCTGTTCTTCCAGATGCTGCATGGAATGCTCCTGTCTTTCAGGCTGCACATAGCGACCCTGTGACGCCTTGGCCAGAGAAAGCGCGCCTTGCCCAGATGCGGGCCATGGGATAGACCGCGCGCGGAACAGGTACACTCCCAAGGACGCCCCACATGGCCAAGCCCAAGAAACAGCCCCGCCCCAAGGCCGAAACGCCGAAAGGGTTCCGTGACTATTTCGGCGAGGAAGTCACGCAGCGCACCGAGATGCTGCGGACGATTGCGGGTGTCTATCATCGGTACGGTTTTGACGCGCTGGAAAGCAGCGCGGTCGAAACCGTCGAGGCGCTGGGCAAGTTCCTGCCCGACGTGGACCGCCCGAACGAAGGCGTGTTCGCGTGGCAGGAGTTTGACGAGGGCGGAAATGGCGACTGGATGGCCCTGCGCTATGACCTGACCGCGCCTCTGGCCCGTGTCTACGCCCAGCACCGCAATGATTTGCCCACGCCCTATCGCCGCTATGCGATGGGTCCGGTCTGGCGCAACGAAAAGCCGGGGCCGGGGCGGTACCGTCAGTTCTATCAATGTGATGCGGATACGGTGGGGACGGCCAGCATGGCTGCAGACGCCGAGATCTGTGCCATGCTGTCGGATACGCTGGAAACCGTGGGCATTCCACGCGGCGATTATTTGGTACGGGTCAACAACCGGAAGGTTCTGAACGGTGTTCTGGAATCGATTGGACTTGCGGTAGTCGAAAGTGGTCAAACACCAGACTTTAATGTGGCGGTTGCGGCAGCAAATCAGTTACTGACAAGGGATGCCGTGCTGCGGACCATCGACAAGTTCGACAAGGTGGGTGAGCAGGGTGTGCGCGAGTTGCTGACCAAGGGTCGTCTGGACGCGTCGGGTGCGTTTATCGACGGCGTTGGTCTCAGCGATGATCAGGCAGACCCGGTTATCGCCTTCCTGACTTCCAAGGCCGTGGATACCGCTGGTACATTGGCCAACCTCCGCATTGCCGTGGGTGACAGCAAGATTGGGGCGGATGGGATTTCTGAACTGGAACAGATCGCTGAACTTCTCTCCGCTGGCGGCTACGGCCCCGACCGCATCGTGATTGACCCATCGGTCGTGCGTGGCCTCGGCTATTACACTGGTCCGGTCTACGAGGCCGAGCTGACCTTCGAAATCTTCGACGAAAAGGGCCGCAAGCGGCAGTTCGGCTCGGTTGCGGGTGGCGGGCGATATGACGATCTGGTCAAGCGGTTTACCGGGCAGGAAGTGCCCGCGACCGGCGTGTCTATCGGTGTGGATCGGTTGCTGGCCGCGCTGCGCGAAAAGGGCAGGATCAGCGCCCACGCCAAAGGCCCCGTCGTCGTCACCGTGATGGACCGCGACAGGATGGCTGATTATCAGGCGATGGTGGCCGAGCTGCGCAATGCGGGCATCCGGGCCGAGGTGTATCTGGGCAATCCCAAGAACTTTGGCAATCAGTTGAAATACGCGGACAAGCGCAACTCTCCGGTTGCGGTGATCGAAGGCGGGGACGAAAAGGCAAAAGGCATCGTGCAGATCAAGGACCTGATCCTTGGGGCCAAGATCGCCGAAAGCGCCACGCTGGAGGAATGGAAAGAACGCCCCAGCCAGTTCGAAGTATCGCGCGCTGATCTGGTCGCGAAAGTGCGTGAAATTCTGAACAGTCAGGACTGACCAATGCCCAACCGTTCCCAGATACAGGCCCGTGCCGCGATGATGCGTGTCCGGTTCGAGGCTGCGGGCGCGCAGGTGGTGGATACCCCGCTGTTGCAACCCGCTGAAATGTTGCTGGACCTCTATGGCGAGGATATCCGCGCCCGTGCCTACGTCACCTCGGACGCGCTGCGGGGCGAGCAGATGCTGCGCCCGGATTTCACCCTGCCTGTTGTTCAGATGCACATGCGGGACGGGGCCGAGCCAGCGCGCTATACCTATTCAGGTGAGGTGTTCCGCCGTCAGGAACACGACCCGGACCGTTCGAACGAATATATTCAGGTGGGGTACGAGGTTTTTGACCGCGATGATCCCGCTGGTGCCGATGCCGAAGTGTTTTCGCTGATGGCGCTGCAACTGCGCGGGCTGCCTCTGCGCGCAGCGACCGGGGATATTGGCATTCTGACCGCGGCTGTCGAAGGGCTTCGGACCACAGACCGCCGCAAGGCCGCGCTGATGCGGCACCTGTGGCGGCCGCGCCGGTTCCGTGCGCTGCTGGACCGGTTTGCAGGGCGTAAACCGGGGCCCGAAGGCCGCGACGCGCTTTTGGACGCGGACGACCCGATGGCGGTTGATGTTCCGATGATCGGCAAACGTCGCGCGCCCGAGATTGCCGACAGGATCAAAGCCCTGCGCGAAGATCGCGCTGCGCCGCCGATCTCCGACAATGAACTGGCCGGGTTGGAAACGCTTCTGAATGTGCGTGAAACCATGCCCTTCGCGTTGGAACAGCTGAGGGATGTGGCAGTGGATCTGCCGCAGATCACCCCGGCGCTGGACCGGTTGGAGGCGCGGATCGCCGCCATGCAAGCGCGTGGTGTCGATGTTGCACGGCTGGATTTCGAAGCGTCATATGGCCGGACATCGATGGAATATTATGACGGGTTTGTCTTTGGGTTCTACGCCGAAGGCCGTCCCGACCTGCCGCCCGTCGCCACCGGTGGGCGCTATGATGCGCTGACGCGCCGTTTGGGGGATGGGGCCGAAATCCCCGCGATCGGCGGCGTGATCCGCCCGGACCTGATGCTTGAAATCGAGGAGGCCGCGCAATGAGTGTGAAGCTGGGCGTGCCCTCGAAGGGCCGGTTGATGGAAAAGACCGTCTCATGGTTCGAAAAACATGGCATCGTGCTGTCCCGCAACGGCTCGGACCGGGAATATGCGGGTCGGGTCGACGGGATCGAAGGCGTCTCACTGATCCTTTTGTCGGCGGGTGAAATTCCGCGCGAACTTGCGTCGGGCCGTATTCATCTGGGCGTCACCGGGATCGATCTGGTGCATGAGAAACTGCCGCGCTGGGAACAGCAGGTCGAAGAGATTGCACAGCTGGGCTTTGGCAAGGCCGATCTGATCATAGCCACACCCGCCTGCTGGGTCGATGTGGACACGCTGGACGATCTCGATGCGGCAGCAGCAGCATTTCGCAACACCCACGGCCACCGGCTGCGGATTGCCACCAAATATCACCGACTGGTGCGTGAGTTCCTGACAGACGCGGGCGTGGCCGATTATACTCTGGTCGACAGCCAGGGGGCGACCGAAGGTACGGTCATGAACGAAACAGCCGAGGCAATTGCCGATATCACTTCGTCCGGTGAAACCCTGCGGGCGAACCACCTCAAGATCCTGTCGGACGGTCTGATCCTGCAATCGCAGGCCACATTGTGGCGCAGCCGGGTTGCAAAGGTCGACGCGGCGGACAAGGCGGTTCTGACGGAATTGCTGGATCGGCTGCGGTAATTACAGCACACCGATATCCGCAAGGGCGCGGTTGAGATCATCGGGCAGGGCGTCGTCCTGCGCGCGCCCTTTCGGCAGATCAGCTGGTGAATCTTCGGGTTTCAGATATCGCCAGCCCTGAAACGGGCGTTTCAAGGCGTTCTGGGTCCGATGAACTATTGGGTCAAGCACGACGGCGCAGCGGCGGATACCGTCTTCACCAATCACTTCATCCAGGCGCAGAATGCGCTGGCGGCACTGTACGACACCCTTGATGACCCAATAGATTGATCCGCCATTCAGAATCTCGGCATCACGTTTGGGCCACATGCGGGTTACGTGGCGCGGATATCCGTCCTCATAAAGCGGGATTCGGCTGTCCTGCCACGCGATCAGAGAGTCCACGCTTTCCGAACCAACCGAAAGTTTGATGAGGTTCACGTACTTATCCACAGCTTTCCCACAGAGTCGTCCATTGGCTATCTATCCATTGTAGCTCAGGATTGGCTTTCATCAAGGTGTAGTGGGTGTTAGTCTGGATACCTCTTTCAGCACAGGGAATCACCAATGAGCCGCTTTGCCGCCCCCATCGCCGAGCAGATCTGGGACATGAAATACCGCTTTAAACAGGCGGATGGCACGCCCATCGATCAAACGGTTGAAGACAGCTGGCGACGCATCGCCCGCGACCTCGCGCGGGTCGAGGACGATCCGGATCATTGGGAAGACAGGTTCTACGAGGCACTGGAAGATTTCAGGTATTTGCCCGCCGGGCGCATCACCGCTGGCGCAGGCACCGCGCGGCAGGTGACGCTGTTCAACTGTTTCGTCATGGGCACCATCCCCGACAGCATGGGCGGCATCTTTGACATGCTGAAAGAGGCCGCGCTGACCATGCAGCAGGGGGGCGGGATCGGCTATGATTTCTCGACCATCCGCCCGCGCGGCGCGGATGTGAAGGGCGTGGCGGCAGATGCTTCGGGCCCGCTCAGCTTTATGGATGTGTGGGACGCAATGTGCCGGACGATCATGTCCGCGGGTTCGCGCCGGGGGGCGATGATGGCCACCATGCGCTGCGATCACCCCGATATCGAACAGTTCATCACCGCCAAATCCGACCCGGCCCGCCTGCGCATGTTCAATATGTCGGTGCTGGTGACCGATCCCTTCATGGAGGCGGTCAAGGCCGACGGCCCGTGGGAGTTGCAGTTTGACGGCAAGATCTATCATACCGTTCAGGCGCGCGATCTGTGGAACAAGATCATGCAGGCCACGTATGATTATGCCGAACCGGGCGTGATCTTCATCGACCGCATCAATCAGGCCAACAACCTGAGCTATGTTGAAACCATCGCCGCGACGAACCCCTGTGGCGAACAGCCTCTGCCGCCGTACGGGGCGTGCCTGCTGGGCTCGATCAATCTGGCGCGGCTGGTTGCCGAACCGTTCGGGGAAGCCGCGCATCTGGATGAACCGGCGTTGCAGGGACTGGTCGCGACAGCCGTGCGCATGATGGATAACGTCGTGGACGCCTCGAAATTCCCGCTGGCCGAGCAAGAGGCGGAAGCGCAGGACAAGCGCCGCATCGGGCTGGGCGTGACGGGTCTTGCGGATGCGCTGCTGATGCTGGGCCTGCGCTATGGGTCCGACGAGGCGGCGCGCCAGACGGAACGCTGGTTGCACGCAATCGCCCGCGCCGCATACCTGGCCTCGGTCGACCTGGCTAAGGAGAAAGGCGCGTTCCCCCTGTTTGACGCTGAGAAATATTTGGCCAGCGGCACGATGCAACAAATGGATGACGACGTCCGCGATGCGATCCGCGAACATGGTATCCGCAACGCTCTGCTGACCTCGATTGCGCCCACGGGCACGATTTCGCTTTATGCCGGGAACGTGTCGTCGGGGATTGAACCGGTCTTTGCCTATGCCTACACCCGCAAGGTTCTGCAAAAAGACGGCTCGCGCACCGAGGAAGAGGTTGTGGATTACGCCGTTCAGATGTGGCGCGACAAGTTCGGCGACGC
>NZ_JBXWSL010000038.1:0-24392 GCF_059613425.1 Ruegeria sp. BHSA123
ATCCAGCGCCTCTGCCAAGATCAGATCAACCCGTCCTTCCTGAGTTGCATTGAAGAGTGCTTGCAGCCCGGGACGCAACATGGACGCACCAGAGACCGCCCGATCAGAATAGGCGTCGACAACAGTCCAGCCTTCCCGCTCTGCACGTTCCCGGCACAAACGCATCTGGTCATCGATGGATGCGTCTCTCTGCATCTGGCTGGAGAAGCGGGCATAGATTGCAACTCGGGTCATCGTCTGGCCTTTCTCTTTAGGTCGATCAAAGCCGCGTAGTCGCGGCCCGCTTCAATGGTTTGGGCGTGGATGTAGTGGTGCTCGGCGGTTCCGAAGCTCGTATGCGCAAGAATTGGTCGAATTAGCTTGGCGTGTTCCGGAGAAGAGCGGGCCAAGGTTGTCGCGGCAGCATCCCGGAAGAAATGCGGTGGGATGCGGCGACCCGTCAGCTTCAGGGTCTGCTCCGCGATCCGGGGGCTCAGCGCATCTTGCTTTAATGGTGCGCCTGTCCTGCCGACCCACAAGACATCGTGTTGTTGTTGGCCACGCTCCATTAAAAAGGGACGGGCTTCGTTGACATAGCGACGCAAGAGCGGCTCAACGCTCTGGGGAACATCAGCCTCCCATGGCTGCCCTGATTTGGTCAGATCCCCCGGGAGCGCGACGGTCATGGTGTCTGCTGTGACATGCAAGGATATGCCAATTTGAAGGCCTGCGAAGGCGCGTCGCCGCATCGGCATCAAAGCCAGCATGGCTATCATGGTGCCATCCCGCAGGCACATCATACGGCGCAGCGGTGTTGGCGCCGCTTCTGCATGACCCGTCGCCAGAATCAGACCTACACGGAATAGAACCTCGCTGGACAACACACGCCCAAGTTTGCGATCCCGATCACCTCGACCCGCGGCGCGCTTCAATCCCGCTTTCAACTTCCGCTGAGCGGACCAGTCCTGCGTAGGGTCAGCCGCGGAGAGGATACGCAAAACGCCGTCAATGAACATCAACTGGGTCATTGGCCGGGTGTGTGAGAGGTCCCGAAGCCAAGCGGACATGCGCGGCAGAGTCGCGCGTCGAGCCGGAGGCAGTGTGATCGCCTTCGCATCGCATGTAATCAGCCATTGCAGCCATCGGGCATAGCGCAACTCCAAAGTCTTCAACGAGGTCGCGCGTAGATGTGAGAGCGCGCCGCAATCGTCAAGCGGTCCACCTCCCGCCTGAAGGTTGAGCCACATCTCCCGGTCTTGCGCGGGCCATTCGTCGAGCGGCAGAACAAGGCTCATCATCGACGCCCTTTCTTAGATTCTATCAGGTCGGCAAAGGCACGTGTTGCCGACCGTGCCTCAAGACCGGAATACATGTTGATGGTGTGGCTGACCTCCGAATGCCCGAGCAACCGGCGCGCAACCTCGTAGCCGCCGGGATTAGCGTCGAGCCAGTTCATCACCGCGAAATGTCGAAACAGGTGGGCGTTCATCTCCAACCCCGTCTCTTTCCGGATCCGTTTGGAGATGCGCGCAGCCAGAACGCCGGGATCAACCGAATGCTGACCATCCCTGCGGGGAAACAGCCAAGGCGTTCCAGCGGGGCAGAGTTCCGGACAGCGAGATTTGAGATGAACGTCGATCATGCGCAATACATCACGCGGGATCTCGAACTCGACAGGTCGCTCATTTTTTGTCTCGCCGTCTTCCAGAACCAGGTAGGCTCGGCCATCACCGGGACGGTGCAGGTGGCGTTCCAGGTGGATGTCAGCCAGGTTCTTCACGCGAACCGGGCAGACCAGCAAGATGGCGATGGCGAGCGCATCTTCGCGTGCCAGAGCCCAGCCATACGGCTTGGACGTGCCGCGTGGTCGCGCGAAAATCCGTTCAGGCAGGAGCAGCAGGCGCTGCTGATGCCGGTCCTCCTGCAACACCCGCAGCCGGCTTCGGTTTTTTTGGGTCATGCCATTCTGAGGCTTGACGGCCAGGCGCGCGGCAAGCCCGGCCAATGCATCGCGGGCGTCATCGGGTGCATTGAGTATCCGGGCCAGGTTGCGGAGCAACGCGGCTATCTCACTGATCATCTTTGTGGCCTGGTTGTTGGTGCGCGATAACATCTGGCGCAAACCCCGTTCAGCCATCACCGGATTGATCAGGACGTCCAATCCGCCAATCTCCGCGATCGGGATACCAGAGTGAACGAGTTCGGAGGCAAACCGAACCAACTGTCTTTGGTATTGGGACAGGGTCGCGGATCGGAGTGCTCTGTTCTGACCGTCATCTGCCAAGGGGTCTGGATTGGACAGACGATGCATCAGCTTTGCAAGAGCAGTTTGGAATGGCGCCGGAAAATCAGTCGCTGGAAAGGTGATGACCTTCCGACGCGTTTCCAGAGGCAGGATGGCCTTGGGCCATGCAGAAATACGTCGGACCGCCAGGTTCCAGCCGTTGACCGCAGCCCGATATGCGACATCCGGTGATTTGCTGATCTCATTATGCGCAAGGGCTTCTCGATAGGCCGCGGCATGGTCTGAACATACGTTGGCAGGCTCAACGCCCTGCCGGTTTAGAAAGTGCACGAAGCGGCAGAGCGCGGGTTGCAATGTCTTGTCACCGGACGCCAGTACATTCGCCCAGAGCGCTTTCCAGGCAGGACGCAGATCTTCGATCCGGTTGAAGCGCCGTTCCACCAGCCCGAAGTGAGAGAGCGCAGCCCGCGCATCACTGACCGCGTTTTGCCAACTCTTTGGTGTGAGACCGAGTGTGGCTGGGGCGATTTTGGCCAAACGAGGTTGCAACCAGCGGCTATCGCAGGGCACATCCTCTGGCGGCAGCCCAAGGGCTTTGGCCACACGGCGCAGGCCGGAGATCAAGTCGCGGCGGCGCGCGTCAGAAAGAGAGGTGTCGGAGTGCAGCTGTTCGATAAGGTCGGCAAACATCGGTGTGTCGGCTTTGACGAAGGCCAATGTCAATGGAACGGGTCTCTGCTTAGTCATCGGGTTTGCGTTCCTTTGGACATGTCAGGTCTCGGGTGGACGGGTGTGGACAGGGGGTCCGATTCGGGAAAAGCGTAGCACAGAAAGTTCGCAACTTACGGGGATGCCCTCTTCCCGAAATGCGCTTAACACATTGACATTAATAGACATTAATGGTCGCGATTACCTACCAGCACTGTGCCTGCCGGTAGGCGGCATGAGCTGCCGGATCAATGCGGATGAGGCGTCCGCCAGGGCCCACCCGAATAACCTCAAGCAGGCCAGCCGCAATCGCACGGCGCACCGTCTTCTCCGAGCAATTGTCCAGTTCAGCGACGTCTTTCACCGACAGAAGTTTGCGGATTTGTTTATTCTTTGCTTTGATCTGTGGCATCCTGATGCGCCTCCTTTTGGTCAGAGGCGTTCCGGCCCAGTTCCCGTACTGTCTGGGCAGCCAACAATCGGACCAACTGGTCAATCGCTGTCTCAACCTGCCGGTGCGCGTGGTTGTCTGAAGGGGGTATGGCAGGAACGCGTGTCATGACATGACCATGACAACGCAGGCTTGCTCATTCTAAGTGTATTGATTGCTTGTTTCCGGCGGGGCCCAACGCTCTTTCTCTTCGCGCTCAAGCCTGTCGCGAAAATCGTCAATATCCACGCGGATCGTCTCACCGCTCAGGATTTGCCCCGGCTCGGTGATCATCTTCACGACGGACTGGATGAAGGTAATCAGTGGCCCTTGCCGTTGTCCTCCCGGGCGGCCGTCTGAGTATGTCGTGTAGGTCAGGGGGCGACCGGCATCTTTCCAGATATAGCAGCAGCTCTCGACGATGTACTGACGGCGTTTGTCGCGTGAGAACCGCTTGTCACGCGGCGACATCTCCGCAGCCGCACCGGGTGTCTCGAAGATGTGTCGAATGTCATCGTTGATGTCCTGAGTAAACGTTGTCGCAGTCTCAAGTTTGTCGAGCATTTGGGGAAGAAGTTCTGCATCATTCGGTGTCGACGCGAAATAGGTCGAAAGCGTGCCCAATGCGTTCCGGAGCTCTTGTGCAGTAATTGTGCCCCGTTTGGCTTCCCGCAGGAGTGTCTTGAGGTGCTTTTGACCTCGTTCAATCGCTTGCGAGCGCCGGACCTCGGTCAGGTTGATTGCGATGTCTTCATCGTTGTTGAGGCAATTCCCAAGAAGCACAGAGAGCTCGCGTACGAGCTTAGTTGGCAGGTCAAACCGTTCAGCCAAGCTCTCGATCATGTCATCAGAGAGAGCACCGCGTTCGCCATAACTGCCGAGCTTCCATGACATCGAGCATTTGATCCCATCCATGTGCGGATAAATGGAGTAGTCACCCTCGGTATCTGCAACGTCATGGTTGCCACTCTGACCGCTGTTCGAATTGGCGCTCATTATATTCTCCGTTTGGAACACTTCAGGGTCAGGCGACTCGTTCAACAGCGGTTGCGCACAACGTCAACGCTGTTTGCTGAGAAAGCGTGCTGATTAAGACGAGTCGACTTTGTCAAAAATTACATACAAATATGAGAACGGAAAGCGAACAATTTGGCTTCGGATTCAGTATCGAACCGCTGGCCCGAACCGCCTGCGCTATTTGGGGGCTGCGGCGCTTCGGGCCAGCTACTAATTGTGGAGAGGGTGACCGTGTGAAACCCAACGAGTAAAAAAACCAGATCAATACACTTAGTTAGCACGAACACAAAATCGGACGTTCCGGGCCGGGATGGGTCTTCCCCGTCTCCGTTGCGCCCGGTTTATTCTTGCTGCTTCCCCTGGTGAACGATCAAAAAAAGCGGTGACCACGGTACGTTCACCAACCGGCCTCCAAAGGTGAACTATGGTTCGGGGACTACCCCAACCCGCACCGATGCGGCTCCTTCTGGCCCGGTGCAGAAACGCGACAACGGAACCCACCGGCCGATGGTTGTCATTCGACACCAGACGGATCGGGGACCGCCGAGACCGTGCGCGGTCAGAGCGGGGCAGGTGAGAAGCCTGTGGGGAAGCGGCTGGCCACCGACAAAAGGCATCGCGTGGATACGAACCTGAAAGCGAAGGGCCTTCTCCCGCATGACGGGGGGAAGGAGCGGGGGCCGGGTATTGTCTGATGGCAAGTCGGGATGTTTGTGGGCTGTGACCAGCCTTTGATGCGCGGCGCAGAGAACGGCAACTCCGAGCCCAACCTGTGAATTTAACTTTCACGCTGCGAATGCACACGGCACTAGAAGTTTCACACAGGTCCGAACCTTATCGCTGCAAGGCAGCGGGAGAACCGGTCACTGGAACTGATCGCAGAGAAACCATCGCAGGCGATGCCAAATAAGAACGGCTGTAGTCAATACATTGGCCTTCATGTTCATACGCGTACCCAAACAACTCAATTTGGTGCAGCGCTCCAGCAGTTTTTTGGTGGTAGATCTCCGGCCAAGGCGAAATCATCGCAGGACATGAACACATAGTTGAATATGCCGACCAGAAAACTGACCACGTTGACTGAGAATACAATGACAATCAGCCTGAGCAAAAGGCGGCGGTTGTGCAATTCAATCGCTTCTGGCACTGCGACGGAAAGCAGAATGTACGCGATGTAAGGGATGGATGGTAGAAGGAGCAATGGCAAGACACCTTGCAGCGCGGTAACGTCAGGAGCCCAGAATGTTGCGGTCATCATCGTGCTTGGCAACAGAAGAAGAACACTGCCCCACCACGTCAGATAGCGCACGTTGTCCTCTGTCCGCTCGATCACCATACCTGCAGCCAATGCGGCAAGCGAAACGAGCCAGATGGTGATGAAATCAGTGTAGAACACCTCGCCATAGGCGCCGAGTGTGAAGCTTATGCGCCAGGTCACCAGGGTGAGGCCGATACATGCGATGAAGAATGTACCGGCCTCGTCGCCCTTGAAGCGATCAGTCATAGCTGAGCGCCAGGGCTTCCGTCACCGGCAGCGACTGGCAGGTCAGGATCGCCCCTTTCGCAATATCCGCGTCCTCGAGCGCCATGCGGGCGCGCATGTGGACATCGCCTTTGGTCAGCTTGGCGCGGCAGGCGCCGCAGACGCCCGACTGGCAGGAAAAGGGTGGTTTCAGCCCTGCGGATTTGGCCGCTTCGAGAACCGTTTGCCCCTTGGCCACGTCGATGGAATGCCGGGTGCCGCCGAGTGTGATGTCTGCCGTTGCGGCCACGCCTTCAACGCTGGTGTCGAGCTCTGCCACGCCGCCATAGCTTTCCATGTGGATGCGGTTGGCGGGCACGTCGAGCGACATCAATGCGGCCTTGACCGCCTTGTTCATCCCGCCCGGCCCGCAGATATAGTAGTGCGCGTCCTGCGCATAGGGTGGGTTCTCGGCGATCAGCGCCTCGATCGCGGGTTTGTCGATAATGCCCTTGCGCCAGTAATCGGCAGAGGACCAGAAACCGGGTTTGGAAAAGATGTGATGGACCGTCATCCGCTCGGGATTGGTTTCCCAGACGGCGTTCAGTTCATCGTGCAGCAGAATGGATTTTTCGTTGTTGTTGCCATAGGCCAGATGCGCGAAGGAGTTGGGCTCTGCCGCCATGACCGAGCTGAGCATCGCATAAAGCGGTGTGATGCCAGAGCCGGCGCCAAAGAAGTAATGCGTGCGTCGCGACGTTGCGCCGGGATCGAGGCAGAACCCGCCAAAGGGCGGCATCACCTCGATCACGTCTCCTTTCCGCACGTTGTCGTTGATGTGGTTGCTGACCACACCGTCCCGAACCCGCTTCACTGTGATCCGCAGCGGATCACCGGTGAAAGGCGAGGACGAGATCGAGTAGCTGCGGCGCTGTTCCTCTCCGTTCACCGCAATGCGGAACGACAGGTGCTGGCCGGGCCGCCAGGCGAAGGTTTCGCGCAGGCCGTCAGGCACGTCGAACATGACCGTCCTGGCCATGCCGCCGATTTCGTCGCGGGTGTCGAGAACGGTCAGCGGGTGGAAGCTGCGTGCGTTCATTTGCCCTCTCCCAACCATTCGAGAACGACCTTCTGGTGATCGACCACCGGGCTTTCGCCGACGGCGGCGGGACCAGTTTCGAAATAAGGGGATTTCAACGATTTCTGCTGCTGTTCGCAGGCATAGATATCCTCGCCGGTGAAGTCGCCCGCGACCATCGGGTCATCCTCGCTCATGGCGTCATGGTCTTCGTACTTGCCGCTGAGGCCGAACTTGGTCCAGAAATTCGAGGACCGCATTTCCTGCTTGGCAAAATCCCAGCCAGAGCTGTTCGAGACCCGCCCCCGGTTGCTGACGCGGGTCAGTTCAGGGCCCAGCGGTTCGACAATGAAGATGTTCCAGCCATCCTCGGACCCGGCCAGCCCGATCCCCGGGAACAGCATCGGTACCCAGGCGCCGTTCATGTCCTTTGGGATCACCCGTGGGGCGATCAGCTTGGCCTCCTGATCCTTTAGGAATGCCTCGACCGGCGGTTCCCAGAACATGTAGTGGGGGCCTTCCCAGTGGTATTTCGCCGCCTTGTGGTCATACATCTGCAGCGTGTTCGAATGCAGATGGCTCAGGTGGTAGACGTCGATGTAATTCTCGACCACCACCTTCCAGTTGGCCTTGATCTCGTAGCTGTTGTTCAGTTCTTCGTATTCGACCAGTTCTTCGGGAACGTGCGGGCCGATATGCGGCTCGACCGGCCCGAACCATTCGGCGATCGAGGGCGCGTCGGGGTCGGGGTGCACAAAGATCATCGACTTCCAGATGTCGACCCTGGCGGGTTTCAGGCCCAGGCAGGATTTGTCGACCTGACCGAATTCTTCCTGTTCTTCGGGCACCGAGATCAGGTTGCCCTCCAGATCATAGGTCCAGTCGTGATAGGGGCAGGTCAGCGCCTTTTGCGTCTTGCCGACGGCGCGGATCAGTTGCGTGCCGCGGTGGCGGCAGATGTTGTGAAACGCACGCAGGCGGCGGTCGCGGCCCATCACGATGAAGATGTTGTTCAGTCCGGCCTGAACGGTGATGTACTGACCGGGTTCGCTGACATCCTCCATGAACCCCGCGTAGCGCCAGGTTTTTGAGAAGATGTCGCGCATTTCGCGGTCGAACCACGCCTGCGAGGTATAGGCCTCGACGGGCAGCAGGTGCAGCATTCGGGTCATTCAAGTACTCCTAAGAATGGTATCAGCCCCAACCGGGCAGAAAATCGGCCATCACCAGCAGGATGCAGAAGACGATCCAGGCGATCAGGATCAGCCAGTACAGAACCGGGTCTTCTTCGCGCGTCACGTCCGACAGCAGGAACGCATAGCCCGTGTGGTAACTCTGGACCGTCCAGTAGAGGAACAGCAGCCCCCAGAGCGACTGATAGCCAAGTGCCGTCGTGATCATCAGCGCGGCGAAGGCGACGTAGTTGAGTGCGCGGGTCTGATTCATGATGGGTCGTTCAATCCTTCCAGCAGGTTACGCGCGAGGGTGTAGGCGGTTTGCGTCCAGTCTTGCGGCATGCTCAGCGGCGCCAGGGACGCCACGTTCAGATACAGCGCGATAATGCCATGGGCCGCGGCGTCGACGGCGTGATGGTCGGCTTGCGGGTAGTCTTTGCGCAGCACTTGGGTGATCGCGGCCTCGAAGCCCAGCATGGACTCGCGGCAGGCGGCGCGCAGGTCGGCGTCCTCGGCAGCGCGTGCTGTCAGCGCAGCGAAGGCCAGCACCATATCCGGGGACGACCCGGCGGTGTCGGTAAACAGAAGATCGACCAGCGCCGCACCGGCCGCGTCCGGCGGCAGGGCTTCGATCAGGGCCTCGGTCTGTTCGGCAAAGCTGTGCAGAACATAGTCCTGCAGCGCCGCAATCATTTCTTCGCGATTGCCCAGATGGTGCCGGATCAGCGGGCGGGTCAGCCCGGCCTCGGCTGCAATCTGGGTCAGAGAGGCGCCCTCTAATCCAAAGCGTGCCACACATCGCACCAGTGCCTGCATCACCTGCGCATAGCGTTCGTCGCGGTTTGAAGGACGCCCAACCATGTCAGTTCCAGTATTTCAGCCGCAATGTCGATACAGCGGCCTCGCCAGCGGTAACCGCCGCATCCTCGAATTTCGACGGCAAGCCGCGGCGCCCCATGGCGGCAAAGGCGTAGCCCTCGGTCGGCACTTCGCCTTTCATGTCCAGGTCGCCGTCCAGATCTTCGTCATGCAACGCGGCAAAGGCATAAGCCCCCTGCGGCAGATCGTGAAAGGTGACCGCGACCTTAGTGCCTGCGGCCGGAACAAGGGCCATCGCGGCGGCCTTGGTCATGTCCATCGCCTGAAAGGCTTCGGCCTGATCGAAGGCTGCCACGATCACCGCGCCGTTCCCGTTCCGAAGCCCGTCGACGGTCACAGAGAGGGGAGCGGTTTCGGGCGATTGGGCGAGCGCCCCGCATCCGAGGGCTGCGGCAAGGCCAGCGGCTGAGGGGAGTTTGAAAGATCGCATCGGGTCACCTTAAATTGTCATCTTTGACAGCATTTAGGGAGATGCGAGTTGATTGTCAATGATGACAGCAAATGTTTAGAAAGCGGCGGCAGCGCCAGCGCATCAGACGGCTGGCTCAGCGACCGAAGCCCGGCACCGCTCCGCCATCATGTCGGGATGGAAGGTCAGCCCCTCAAACAGTGCCTGAGCCCAGTGCAAAGCCCCGGAGGTGAGCAGGAACACCTCGGGCACGATCACCCATTCTCCGATCCAGGCACCGCCCGACCTTTCATGTTCATGCAGCGTGAATTCTCCGATCTGTTCGGCTTGCTGCCGGCCAAGGCGGGAGACTGCTTCCATGAATTCGGAAGCCCGCTGATTGCGCTTGTGGTGCATGGACGAGGACGCACCCTTGCCGTTGACATGATCTTCGGAGACCTCGGCAATGTCGGATGATGACAGCAGGTTGATATTGTGGGCAATCTTGCAGAGCGAGGCGCAAAGGACGCCGAGCGCAGCGACGATATCCGCTATGCTATCGCGGGCGTTCTGCCAATGCGGCTCGACAACGCCAAGGCCGAGACGTTCCGCAACAGCGGATTTGATCCGTTCTCCGGATCCGTTCTCATAACCTCGCAGGTCTCCGACCGGGCCGCCGATCTGCACGTTGAGACCTCGGGTAGCGGCTTGCTGCAAAGCCTCGTTGCGCCGCACAAGCTCCGAGCGCCAGACGGTCAGCTTGGTTGCCAATTTCACGGGAACGGCGTGTTGACCATTGGTGCGCCCCATTAGCACGGTCGAGGGGTGGGCGCGGATATGGCCGTCCAGCAGACCGATCAGCCGGGTTGTGCCGGTCTCAATTTCCGCAAGGCCAAGCTTCATCTGCATGACCGTGGCCGTATCCATGATGTCCTGCGTGGTGGCCCTGTGGTGAACGTGGCACCCGTGCTCGCCCGCCAGCGCGCGCAGCTGTTTCACCAGCCCCACGATGGGGCGGCCGACCAGGTCCATCTCGGCGGCCAGCGCTTCGGTGTCCAGATCGGAGACGCCGACAGTTTCGATCACCGCAGCCGCGTTATCGGGGATCAGTTTCAGATCGGCCTGACAGCGGGCAAGGATCTGTTCGACTTTCAGCCAGGCGGCGATGGTGGCAGGCTCGGACCAGATCCTCCGCATTTCGGCGGAGGAGAAGCAGTTGCGGTAGATTCGGTAATCAAGCATCGTCCAGCCCACCCTCTGCGATCCGGCGTTCCTTCATGATCGACCGGATGCGCAAGCCCATGGCGACGAGCCCGAGCAGCAGGAAACCGGCGGCGATGGGGCGTTCGATGAAGATGAGCGCGCCGCCATCGGACATCAGCAATGCTTGACGGAACGTTTCCTCGGCCCCCTTGGCCAGCACGAACGAGATCACGAACGCCGCAACGTTGAAGTCGAACTTGCGCATCAGCCAGCCCACGAAACCGGCCACGGTCATGACGGTCACGTCGAACATCGAACCGCGGGCGGAATAGGCGGCGACAAAGGCGGTCATGAAGATCAGCGGGTAGAGCACGTTGACCGGAACTTTCAGGATCAGGCGCGCGACCTGCGTGGCGCCGAAATAGCCGATCACCCCGTAGGCAAGGATCCCCAACATCCCGCAGGCAAAGAGCTGATAGACCAGTTCCTTGTCCGTTAGGAACAGGGTGGGGCCGACCTGAATGCCGTGGATCAGGAAGACGCCCAGCAGGATGGCCCCGATGGTCGAACCCGGGATGCCGAGGGTCAGAAGCGGTGCCATCGACGGGCCGGACACAGCGTTGTTGGCGGCCTCGGGCGCGGCGACGCCCTCCAATGCGCCCTTGCCCCATTGCTCGGGGTTCTTGGCGCGGCGCTTACCCTCGCCGTAGGAGATGAAGGCCGCGATGGCCGAGCCGAGCCCCGGCAGAACGCCGATCCCCGCCCCGATGAACCCGCCCCGGACGGCGTGCGGGATGCAGGGTTTGTATTCTTCGTAAGTGAGGCTGTGCCCGGTGGGATCGCTTTCGTTTTCCCGGACCTCGCCTTTTGCCTTCTTGCGCTCTTCGAGTTGGGCAAAGACCTCGCCCAGCACGAAGACACCGATCATGAGCGGGACTAGGCCGATGCCGTTCGACAGCTCGAACGAACCGAACGTGTACCGTTCCTCGCTGGAGATCGGATCGAGGCCGACCATGGCCACGAGGATGCCGAGCAGGGCCGAGATCAGGCCCTTGGTGACCGATTTTCCGATCACCGACCCGATCACCACGAAGGCTGCGAAATAGATGGCGAAGGTTTCGGGCGGGCCGAGCTTGAGCGCGATGGCGGCGATGAACCCTACGCCGATCACGAGCATGAAATCACCCATGAAATCACCGATGACCGACGAGATTGTGGCGACCTTCATCGCCTTTCCGGCCTTGCCGGCGCGGGCCAGCGGATAGCCGTCGATCTGCGTTGCGGCACTTGCCGCCGTTCCGGGCGTGTTGAACAGGATCGCGGCAACCGAGCCGCCATAACGCCCGGATTTGCCGATCACATAGAGGAACGCCAGCGCAAACAGTGGCGACATGTAGAAGGTGATGGGCAGGAGCATTGCGATGGCCGCGGAGGCGGTGAGGCCGGGCGTGGCGCCGACGATCATGCCGACGGCAGCAGCCAGAACGATGGCGAACAGAAGCGTCGGATCGGTGATGACCGACAGAAGGGCGGGAAAGATCTCCATTAGGTTTACCCCCGGAACCAGTCGAGCAGGTCGAACACCTCGCCATAGGGCGGGAAGACACCGAGCAGCTCGAAGAAGATGATGTGGAAGATGAGCGGGCAGGCGATCATGGATACAGCCAGCCCGATCCAGTTGCGGACACCGAAGATGTAGAGAACCACCGGAGCAACAATTGCCGTGGGCAGGACATAGCCAAACCAGCGGAAGGATTGCTGATAGATCAGCGCAACCGCAAACAGGATCAGGATGTCGAGCGTGCCGGTGTCACGTTCTTGGGCAACGTCGTGACCTGTCTGCGTGGCGCGCATCCCGCTGAACAACAACAGGCCTGAAAGCGCCAGAAGGGCAACCGAGGCAGCGAATGGCACGACCCCGGCCCAGGTGTCGCCGGGGCTTGCGGCAGGGACCTGCCAGGCGCCCCAGATCGCGATCAGAGACAATAGCGCGAGTACAATTCCTTCGACCATATCCCGCATGGCGTCCTCCTTCGGAAATAGTTGAGATGGGATGGCCGGGCCGGAGCTGATGCCGGCCAGACCACCGCCCGGCTCAGTTGTTCAAGGTCTCGACCAACGGAGCGGCATCCGCTTTCATTGCGGTCAATGTGGCCTTGGCGTCTGCCCCACTTGCGTAGACCGGGCCGGTGCCGCGTTCGGCCAGAAGCTCGGCGAATTCCGGCTTGGCGGCAATCTCGGCCAGTGCCGTTTCCATGGCGGAAATGACTTCGGTCGGTGTGCCTTTGGGCGCGAATACGATCACGGGAGACGACACGGCGGCGAAGGGAAGGCCCAGCTCTCCGAAGGAGGGAACATCGGACATGATCGTGTCGCGGTCAGCGCTGTTGATGGCCAGGGCGCGCAGTTGCTCTTCAAATCCACGAAGCTGCTGCACCCCAAGGAAGCCGAAATCGGCCTGCTCACCGATCAGGGCCGCACGGGTTGGGCCGCCGCCTTTGAATGGGACATCCTGCGCTTCGATCCCGTTATTGGCCAGGAAGCCGAGACCGCCCACATGGTGGAATCCACCGCGACCGGAATGGGCCCAACGCAGCGAACCAGGATCTGCCTTTGCCGCGTCAATGACATCCTGCACGGTCTGATAGGGGCTGCCCGTCGGCACCATGAGAGACGTGCGCAACTGACCAACCTGCGCCACGAAATCAAAGCTGTCCAGCGCGTCGATTTTGGTGTCGCGCGTCATGGTCGACAGCAGGAACGACCCGCCCGAGGTCATCATCATCGTGTATCCGTCAGGCCGGGCCCCGACCACGGCATTGGCGCCATTGAGCCCGCCCGAGCCGGGCTTGTTCACGACGACAACCGGCACATCCAGCACACCTTCTGCGGCGGCAGAGATGGCACGCGCATAGGCGTCTGTCCCGCCCCCGGCCTTGTAAGGCACGACCAGGTTGATGGGGCGTTTTGGCCAGTCAGCCGCGTGGCTGGCAGTGGCGGTCGCGACCAGCGCCGCCGCAGCTGTAACAGCACCAAGGAATGCTCTGCGTTTCATTTGGGCTCCTCCAAAAATAGTGACGCAGCCTTTCTAGCAGGCGCTTGGATTGCGATTTCTGCAAAGATAGCATCTAATACTGCAAAATAGTAAAGAGTCGAGGCTATGAACATCAAAGCGCTTCGCGCCTTCCGCTATGCCTTTTCCGAAGGCTCCGTCGCCGCCGCCTCTGAGGTCATGCATCTGAGCCAGCCTGCCATCAGCCGATTGATCAGCGGTCTGGAAGCTGAACTGAAACTAAGGCTGTTTGACCGCAGCGGGCGCAGCCTGTCCCCCACCACAGAAGGGATTGCGTTCTACCGCGAGGCCGGGCGCATCCTCGACAATCTTGACGAGATTCCCCGGATTGCAGGGGAAATCCGGGCGGGCCGGACCGAAAGCCTCAGGATCGTGACGATGCCACGGATTGCCCAATTCCTGTCTGCGCCCGCTGTCGGGCAGTTCATTCAAGCGTACCCTGACGTAAACGTGACCCTCGATGTGCGCGCCCGCCGCGAGGCTGGAAAATGGCTGGCCGGGCAGGAATACGACATCGGCATCGCGGCCCTTCCGGTCAGCCATCCTGATATTCGGACGGCACCGCTGGTCCGGGTCCGGGCATTGGCCATTCTGCCGAAGGACCATCCGTTGTCGGATGCAGACCAAGTGACCGCCGATCAGCTCGCCAACGATACCGTCATTCGTTTGATGCATGGGCTGCTGCTGCGCGATCAGTTGGATGACACATTCAATTCGGCAGGCGTGACGCCGCGCAAAACGCACGAAGTTTCTGCATCGCAGCTGGCCTGCGCTCTGGTCGCGGAAGGTGCTGGGATCACGATTGCGGATGAGATGGTTGCCCACCCGTTTCGATGCAGGGTTTCTGTGGTTCCAATCGAGCCCGAGAGATGGATGACGTTTGGTTTGTTACTCCCTAAGGTGCAAAAGCCCAACGAGGCCGCAGACTGTTTTAGGGAGATCCTGGCCCTGCACGTCGACCATGTGTGCTCCTCAAGCCAAACCATGCACAGCCTAACTCGCAGGCAAAATGGTTGAGCTGAATTTCACCGGAGCCATGAATGGGACAAAATCGCGCTCGCCGTTGATTTTTCCCTCACAAAGATCGGTTTGTTGCGCGCCTCAATCGCACGATCAGCCTGCAGCGAATGGTCGGTATGGAT
Organism: Ruegeria sp. BHSA123; assembly: GCF_059613425.1. Lineage (NCBI taxonomy): Bacteria > Pseudomonadati > Pseudomonadota > Alphaproteobacteria > Rhodobacterales > Roseobacteraceae > Ruegeria > Ruegeria sp. BHSA123. The sequence continues at coordinate 14,780 of NZ_JBXWSL010000038.1, forward strand.
ATTGGCCAAAGCTGCACGGGTGAATGGCCGGAAACGGGAAATCTGCTGCGGCGCCACGAGCGTGATGCTGCAACTGCACGGGTCTTTCTGCGACAGCAGTATGCGAAAACCTCAAGGTCTGGAAGGTCCGCAAAGCAGTTGCTGGTCGACTACTAGTCGAATATCCACTTTAGGCATGGTTTTTACAATCAGATTGCTCTTGTTAACTTTGGCCTTAAGTTCATCTGGGTATTCTCAGAAGCGCTGTGGTTCGACAAAGGCCAAATCCTGCTCCCGCAACCATTCTTCTAGGCCGAATATCAAACACTTAGCCTCGCAACCCGCGGGGCGTTTTGCATTGGAGCTTTGGCGCTGGAAGCACCGTGGAAGCAATAGGGGTTAGAAAACTGCGCAGCTGGCCCCCAACAGTATTTTGCGTCACCTCGGTACAAGGTCCTCAAGTTCAGGCATTAGAACAACGCTTTCCTGTTCGTTCGGGTCCGTGCGCGCGATAACTGCAACTGCGGGTTCATTCCCATCGTTGAACGGAAGGTGCGGAGTGTTTGCCGGTATATAGATCAGGTCTCCTGCTTGCGTTTCCATAACGTGTTCCAGCCTGTCGCCCCAATACATCTTCGCAGACCCGGAAATCACATAAATCGCGGTTTCATGTGTCTCATGTTTATGCGCCCTGGCGCGCCCTCCGGGCGGGACCGTAAGCAGATGCATGCAGATAGCTTGGCTTCCTACCGTCTGTCTGGCGATGCCTTCGAAGTAATCGAACCCCTGTTTCCCGGTATAGGTTTCGCCGGGGCGCAGTTTCACACAATCCGCCATTTAGGTATTCCTTCCTAAGACTTGAGCGAGATAATGATACGCCAGCTTCGCTACGAAACGTAGGGAAATCACAGGCGGGTTGCGGGTAGAGGAACTTAAGAGCCAAATAAACGAACCGCATGCCGGGGGATACGGCCTGAGATAAATAAGGACAAAGAAAGCCATATTCGCGGACGTTACTCATACCAAACTGTGCACGTAGCCATGAGAGGTCTGCACCTCGAACAACCCCCTCCAAAATCATCCCTGTTGGGCGGCCACATGGAGTGTTGCCAGTGAAGAACCTTGGAAAGATTTCATTATCTCGGGTCAGAAAAAGGGTCCGGAGGGGTGTTCAATCGCAGATGCCGTATGAATGCCCGTGCGATCCTTGGAACCGGATTTTGATCCGAGACCACAAAATGGCCCCGGTACCGCATTGGAGATTCAAATCGGACAAATGCCAGATCGGGAGATCGGTAATGGTAGACGGGAAAGGGATTGATAACAGACAGCCCCAGTCCTTCGCGCGCCATGTCGGCAGCGGCAAATGAGGTTGAAACTTCGGCAACGATCCTCGGTTTGGCACGCACCTGTTGAAGCAACCGGTCCAGCTGCCCGCGCCGCCCGTGTCGATATGTCAGTGCGATCAACTCTTGCTCATGCAGGTCTGAAGGCGTCAGAACGGTGCGTTCAGACAGAGGATGTTCAGGGCGCATGACGCAAACGGCTGGTGACTCGCGAAATGGAATAAGTTTGATGCCAGCGCGGCTTTGTTCAATCCCGGTCACGGCAAGATCAAATCGATTCTCAAGCACGCCTAGCGTGACCATATCTGATGTTGTCACCTCAAGGTTTACGAAAAAACCGGGATTCCCGCGAATGAAACTGGCGATGAGGGAAACGATGTATCGATGAGCGTAGCTGGGTGGTGCAACGAGACGCAGTGTTTCTTGCACTGTTTCGCCCGGGCCATCGATCCTGTCCAAAGCCTCGAACAAAGGATCCAATCGCATATTCAGCCTTACGGCTTCTTGCGTCGGTCGCAATCTGCCTGCATCCCGTTCGAACAGTGTTCTACCCAACCGATCCTCCAGGCTGCTGACCGAGCGACTGACCGCAGACTGAGACAAGCCGAGCTGTCGTGCGGCGGCTGCTGTTGTTCCAGACTGCATGAGCGCACGGAGCGCCTGGTATTCCGGCAAAGAATGCCAGTTGCGAGGTTTCTTCATTGCTGGGCACCCGCATGATTCCGACTAGCTCTATGAGTAAAACTCATCAAGATTTTTTACAATTATGATGATTACGTCTGTTAGCGTGTGTCGAAATGACACTAACCTGGGTAAAGTGAGTTTGAGCACCTCCCCTCTTATCTTTGATGGGCACAATGATGTTCTGTCAAAACTGGCCTCGTCAGGTGGTCTGCCCGAAGCGGGCCGTTTCCTGACCGGGCTCGAAGGTGCGATTGACTCTGTTAAATCCAAGGCCGGTGGATTTGGCGGAGGCTTCTTTGCCGTTTGGGTGCCTTCGCCTATCGATGCCGATGCAAAAATGGAAGAAATGGTCCAGCCCAGCTATGACCTGCCGCTTCCCAATCATATTGACGCTGAAGATGCTCTGCCTTCAGCGCTGGGGCAGATTGCGATCCTGCTGGAACTGGAACGTTTGGGGGCGTTGAAAGTGGTTCGATCGGTTTCGGATATCCGGAACAGCATGGCGCAAGGCCAGATGGCGGCCATTTTTCACATTGAGGGTGCCGAGGCGATTGATGCCGATCTGCATTCGCTTGACGTGTTTCATGCAGCGGGGTTGCGATCGCTTGGGCCAGTGTGGAGCCGACCCAACATTTTCGGCCATGGTGTGCCGTTTAGATATCCATCGGGGCCGGATACTGGCCCTGGATTGACAGATCATGGACTGCGGCTTGTGCAGCGTTGCAACGCGCTGGGGATCATGCTGGATTTGTCGCATCTCAATGAAAATGGTTTCTGGGATGTAGCGCGGTATTCGGATGCGCCTTTGGTCGCCACGCATTCGAATGCCCATGCCATCTGTCCGCACGCGCGGAATCTGACCGATGACCAGCTTCGCACCATCGCGGAAAGCGACGGGATGGTCGGGTTGAATTTTGCCACTGCGTTTCTGCGCGAGGATGGTCGGATGCTTTCCGATGTGCCGTTGACGCAGGTTCTGAAGCACCTTGACCACCTGATCGGGATAATGGGTGAAGACCGGGTCGGGCTTGGGTCCGATTATGACGGGGCAGTCGTGCCGGACGACGTGAAGGACGTCTCGATGCTGCCTCGATTGAGGGATGCCATGGTGACCCATGGATACGGCGAAGAGCTCATCAAGAAGCTCTGCCACGAAAACTGGTTGCGTGTTCTTGAGAAGACCTGGGGATCGTAACCGTTAGTGAAGACTTGATGACAGAGAGGACAAAATGAACGCATTTAACAGATTGCTTACCGGTGCGGCGCTGGGATTGGCGCTGGCCGTGACCTCGACTTCGGCAATGGCCGAAACGCCGCCGAACATGCTGGTTATTGCGCATCGTATCGACGATATCACGACGCTGGATCCGGCCGAAAGCTTTGAGTTTGCGGGTTCGGATGTCAGCCGGAATGTCTATCAGAAGCTGGTGAACTTCGACCCGCTCAATCTGGATGCCGGCTATCAGCCCGACATCGCTGAAAGTTGGGATGTGTCTGAAGACGGCAAATCGATTACTTTCAATATCAGGGAAGGACTGACCTTTCATTCCGGGAATCCGGTGACGGCCGAAGATGTTGAATTTTCACTGCGTCGTGCGATCATTCTAAACAAGACCCCGGCATTTATCCTGACCCAGTTTGGGTTCACGCCGGAAAATGTCGAACAAACGATTGTCGCGGATGGCAACACTCTGACAATCACAACGGACAAACCCTATGCGACATCCTTCGTTCTGAACTGTCTGACCGCTACCATCGGCGGCATTGTCGATAAGAAGACGGTGATGGAACACGACAAGGATGGCGATCTGGGCAACGAATGGCTCAAGACCAATACTGCTGGATCTGGTGCTTATAGCCTGGTCAGTTGGAAGCCCAATGAAAGCGTAACACTGAAGTCGAACCCTGATTTCTACTTGGGTGCTCCGGCCATGGAGCGTGTGGTTGTCCGCCACGTTCAGGAAAGCGCCAGCCAGCGCCTGTTGCTGGAACGTGGTGATATCGATGTCGCGCGCAACCTGAACCCAGAAGATGTTGCCGGCGCTTCATCTGTTGCCGGCGTAAAGATCGCAGACGAGCTTAAGGGCCGCCTGATGTATGTTTCGCTGAGCCAGAAACACCCCGAGCTTAGCAAGCCTCAGGTTCGGCAGGCGTTCAAATACCTGGTTGACTATGAAGGGATGCGTGACAGCTTCCTGAAGGGGCAATACACGATCCACCAGAATTTCCTGCCCCAAACCTATCTCGGTGCCTCTGACGAAACGCCGTTCAGCTTTGATGTTGAAAAAGCCAAGGCACTGCTGGATGAAGCAGGTGTAAGCGGGCTTGAGATTGAAGTTGGTGTACGTGAAGCGCAGGAACGGATCGAAATCGCCCAGTCGCTGCAGAATGCGCTGAGTCAGGTTGGCATCACGATGAACATCACCGTGGGAACCGCCAAACAAATTCTGGCGCGGTATCGTGCGCGGGAACTGGATGTTTATCTTGGCGCATGGGGGCCGGACTATCCCGACCCGCAGACGAACGCAGGTACCTTTGCCTATAACCCGGATAACTCGGACGAAGCCAATGCCACAGGATTGCTGGCATGGCGGAATTCTTGGGATACCGGCGGGCTGACCGACAAAACGGACGCGGCTGTTGTCGAAAACGACACCGCGAAACGCGCTGACATGTACAAGGAAATCCAGGCCGAGTTCCGCGAGACTTCGCCGTTTGTCATCATGTTCCAGCAGATCGAGCAATCGGCCCTGCGTGAAAACGTGACGAATTTCTCAACCGGTCAGGCGATAACTTCGGCGTCGTATTGGCAGGTGACCAAGTAAATGGCACTGGCCGAAAGACCAACTGAGGGGCGCCGCTCGGCGCCTCTTATCCATTGGATCAAGAGTATCCTGAAAACTATTGGCACCATCGCAATTACAATGCTGGGTCTGCTTTTCGTGACCTTCATTATCGGTCGCGTGATGCCGATCGACCCGGTGCTGGCGATCGTAGGCGAACGCGCATCGCAATCGACTTATGATGCGGTCTATCAACAGCTTGGCCTTGATAAACCGCTGCTGGTTCAGTTTGGATATTACCTTTGGGATGTTTTGCACGGCGATTTTGGCGATTCACTTCTGAATGCGCGCCCGGTTTCTCAGGATATTGCCCGCGTCTTCCCTGCTACGCTGGAATTGGCGACATTGGGTGTTTTGATTGGCATATTTCTGGGTGTTCCGCTTGGTGTGATCGCCGCAGTCAAGCGCGGATCGTGGATCGATCAGATCGCCCGTGTGGTCGCGCTTGTCGGGTATTCAATGCCAATATTCTGGCTGGGGCTCATGGGGCTTTTGGTCTTTTATGGGATACTTGGCTGGGTCGGTGGCCCGGGCCGCCTGGATATCTTCTATGAAGACCTTGTTCCCACGCGAACAGGGTTGATCTTGCTTGACAGTGCCTTGGCCCAGGATTGGGATGTTTTCCGGAACGCGTTGTCCCATATCATCCTGCCCGCAGCTTTGCTGGGGTACTACTCGCTTGCCTACATTAGCCGGATGACCCGATCCTTCATGCTGGAACAGTTGTCAGCCGAGTATGTCATCACTGCCCGCGTCAAAGGGCTGTCTGAAAGGCAGGTTATCTGGCGCCACGCCTTCAAGAATATCCGAGTGCAGCTGATCACAGTGATCGCACTGAGCTATGCCAACTTGTTAGAAGGATCAGTTCTGACCGAGATCATCTTTAGCTGGCCGGGGATCGGCAGCTATATCACGACGGCTTTGCTGAGCGCCGATATGAATGCCGTTCTTGGAGGAACCGTTGTGGTCGGGCTGATCTTTATCTGCCTGAACATATTCTCGGATCTTCTTTACCGATTCTTTGATCCGAGGTCGAAATGAGCGACATGACCTTGCGCCAGTGGCTGCTGACCGACGAGCCGACTTCGCGCCGCCATGCCAGATTGGCCAGCTTCTACAAAGGCTGGCTGACTTTGCGATCAAACTCGATGGCAATGGTCGGGTTTGCGATCCTTGTCATCCTTGTTCTGACAGCGGTCTTTGCGCCTTTTCTCGCGCCGCATGATCCCTTTGTTCAGAGCCTGTCCAGCCGTCTTCTTCCCATCGGGGCTGAAGGGCACTTGCTGGGAACCGACAGCTTGGGGCGGGATATTCTGTCACGCCTGATCTATGGGGCCCGAATTACACTGTACATCGTGGCGCTTGTGGCGCTCATCGCACCGATTGCGGGGCTTCTGGTCGGGACGGTTGCGGGATATGTGGGGGGATGGACGGATGTAATCCTCATGCGCATCACGGATATTTTCCTCGCTTTTCCACGACTTGTTCTGGCGTTGGCGTTTGTCGCGGCGCTTGGGGCAGGGATTGAAAACGCGGTTCTGGCAATCTCGCTCACGGCATGGCCGCCCTATGCGCGTATGGCACGTGCAGAAACCCTGACCATCCGGTCAACCGACTATATCAACGCGATCCGCCTTCAGGGTGCCGGGCCGCTGCGCATCATCACCCGGCATATCTGGCCACTGTGCATCTCATCTTTGATCGTGCGGGTCACGCTGGATATGGCCGGGATCATCCTGGCCGCCGCCGGCCTTGGTTTTCTGGGGTTGGGGGCACAACCTCCAAGTCCGGAATGGGGTGCCATGATATCCGAGGGTCGACGTTTCATCCTTGATCACTGGTGGGTGGCAACGGTGCCGGGGCTAGCAATTTTCACGGTTTCGCTGGCCTTCAACCTATTGGGTGATGGCCTGCGGGACGCGCTTGATCCAAAGGACGGTGGCCAATGAACTTACTCGACATCGAAGATCTGTGGGTTCGTTTCCCAACCCGTCAGGGCGTGTTTGACGCCGTGCGTGGCGTGTCGTTTTCGCTCGGGCGCGAGCGTCTGGGGATTGTCGGCGAAAGCGGCTCGGGCAAGTCGATGACGGGACGGGCCATTCTGCGCCTGATCCGAAATCCGGGTATCGTCGAGGCCAAACACATCAATCTGGAAGGCCGAGACCTGATGAAGCTCAGCGAGCGCGAGATGCGTGAGGTGCGAGGCAAGCAGATCTCGATGGTGATGCAGGACCCCAAGTTTTCTCTGAACCCGGTGGTCACGGTTGGCGAGCAACTTATGGAGGCATACCTCCAGCACAATTCCGGCTCTAAGGCCCACGCGAAAAAGATGGCTATCGAGATGTTGGATAACGTCTCAATCCGTGATCCTGAGCGGGTGATGCGAGCATACCCGCATGAGGTGTCTGGGGGTATGGGGCAGCGCATTATGATTGCGATGATGTTGATTCCCAATCCCAAGATTCTGATTGCCGACGAACCAACTTCGGCGCTTGATGTCAGTGTTCAGCGGCAGGTGCTGAACATCATGGATGGATTGGTCAAGGAACGGGGGATGGGCCTGATATTCATCAGCCACGACCTGAATCTGGTGTCTGAGTTCTGTGACCGTGTCCTCATCATGTATTCTGGTCGGATCGTCGAGGTCTGCGAGGCTGACAAGCTGCATCAGGCCCAACATCCCTATACCCAGGGCTTGCTAAACTCGCTGCCGCGCCTTGATGAAAAATGCACCCACCTGAGTGTTCTCACACGCGATCCGTCTTGGTCCGAAGCCCCGAGCGTGAGGGGCTGAAATGAAGGCACTGGAAATCAACCATCTGAATGTCTGGTTTGGTCACGCGCACGACCGGGTCGATGCGGTGAAAGACGCAAACCTTGAAGTCGCGCAGGGCGAGAGTTTTGGCCTTGTTGGCGAAAGCGGTTCCGGCAAGTCGACAATTCTGAGGGCAATAACGGGGCTTGCACCGCAATGGTCGGGCACAATCCGCGTAGAAGGTCAGGCTATATCCGGGTCCCGGCGGGATCGGTCATTCTTTCGGACCGTCCAGATGGTGTTTCAGGACCCCTACGCGTCTTTGCATCCGCGGCACACTGTTGATCAGGTTCTCAGTGAAACAATTCATCTGCATGGGTTTGAAGATATCGATAAACGCGTGAGCGATTTGCTCAACGACGTCGGACTTGGGCGAAGATTCCGGTTTCGGTATCCACACCAGCTTTCCGGTGGTCAACGACAACGCGTGGCAATCGCAAGGGCCTTGGCAGGTGAGCCGGACATTTTGCTTTTGGACGAACCCACGTCGGCTTTGGATGTCAGCGTTCAGGCCGAGGTGCTCAACCTGCTGACTGACCTGCGCAAACAGCGCGGATTGACCTATCTGATGGTATCTCATGATCTTCCGGTTATCGCACATATGTGCGAGCAATTGGCAGTTATGAGAAATGGTGAAATAGTTGAGGTCATGTCCTCGGAAACTCTGCGTTTGGGGAACCCAAGCCACGAGTATTCCAAGCAATTGTTGACCGCATCTGTTGCCCCAAACCAGTAGCGACTTCGTTAGAAGCGGGATTTATCCTTCGTATGATCAGTTCGGGTGACGCACGACAGCGGCCTTTAGCATTTCCTGTGTGAACGCATCCTGTGATTAATAAGGACCGTGTTGGCGGTACAGCGATCGAGATATTGGAAAAGGCTACAAATTGTGCAACCGTGAAGTATGCAAGGAATGCAATATAAATTCTGGCAACGAGGTCACTGATGAAAAGCAAGGTGCAATACTTGGCGATAGCGTTTGCGTTACTGATCGCACCGCCTATTTCAGCCCAGCAATCTGACTGGTCTTTTGCGGGCACCGCTTATCTGTTCATGGCCGAAACGGATATTTCCCTTAGAACACCAAGTGGAACAATCGACGGCACGTTGAGTTTTTCAGACGCTCTCGAAAACCTGGACTTTGCGTTTATGGGCGGCATTTCCGCGTCTAACGGGCGCTGGTTGTTGCTTGCTGACTATAACTACACCGATTTGACGTTCAGTAATTCAACTCCCGGCCCAGCGTTTTCGAGTTTGGACACCTCCGCCACCACGCAATTTCTCAGCGGCTATGTCGGATACCGTGTTTATGAGACACCCGCGATCAGCGTGGCCCTTGCCGGCGGGTTCAGGTGGTTCAGCACGGAAACCACATTCCGATTGCAACCGGGGATCGTCGCCGGGCGAAGTGTGACGATCGACGACAACTGGACTGATCCGGTCGTCGCTGCCCGCGCACGAGTTCGGATTTCTGACAAATGGTCAGGGACCGGATTTGTGGATTACGGTGGATTTCGGAGCGGTAGCGAAACCTGGCAAGTTCTGCTGACCGCGGATTATGAAATCAATGACAGATGGCTGATCCGGGGCGGCTACCGCTATATCTCCTTTGATCATGAGATCAACGGCAATGATTTCAGGTTTGACCAGTCAGGCCCGTTGCTGGGGGCAACATACAGGTTCTGAAGATAACGTCAGGCGCATCCTTTGATACTAACCTGTTACGTGTTGGGGGTTGGACGATGACTTGGGGAAACGGATGGCGCTCGGATGGTGCCTGGCCATTGCGGATCGTGTTGACCAATTCTATGGGCCTGTCACGGAATTGTGCCGACTGAGCAGCCTCATCTGACTGGTCCGATTTGATTGTTAGTGCATCATCGGCCTGTGATCCATCGGGATGATGGTTTCAGGTGCTGGCGGGCGATAGCCCAGTGCACTGTGGG
>NZ_JBXWSL010000039.1:0-24231 GCF_059613425.1 Ruegeria sp. BHSA123
TGTCGAGCTATCTTACGAACTTGAACAGGCCAGACCATGGAAAGAAAACTGGGCGCCATATTCCGCCAAGTTTATTCCAGTATGACCATAAACGAGGTCCGCATTGGGCTCTCAGCAGCCATTCGCTGCACTAGGCTTGAACTTCCGCTCACCCCACCAAAGCCCCCGAACCGCCAGCACCAGCGACCCCCGTCAGCACCCGGGCTAGTCGTCAGCGGTCCAGGTTGGCGGTCTCGTAAGCTATCCCCAAAGCGCCAGTGAGCGGTCGTTCTAGCGGTCAAAATGCCCGGCGCAGAGCTTAGCGAATGCCCGTGCTGACCCGCTGACGCTCCATTCCGCCCGTCGCTTAGCTCAGCAAAATGCCCCCGAAACCGCCCCAGTTTCTCGGGCTTCGCTGAAAAGCCCATAGGTTTCATCGGTCGGCAAGGATTCCTACCACCCCAGCCATGATTTTCCTATATATCACACACCGACGTCCTCGGGGCGGATTGTAGCGCCTTCTCAGCGGCTTGTCTGACGTCAGCACCATGTTGAGACGCGCAGGTTCATGCCCTTGGGAGAAAATGGGAAAGACCCCCGAGTTTTTTCTTGCCGCAGAGTAAGTGTTAAGGTACCCGCGTTTTACCGGTCCCGATGTGGCTAAGAGGGAATCCGAGGTGCCTTTTGGTGCCAACCGGAACTGCCCCCGCAACTGTAGGCGGCGAGCGCTGTCCATTCCGTCACTGGGCCATATCGGTCTGGGAAGACAGGACAGACAAAGACCCGTCAGTCAGGAGACCTGCCGGTATGAAACCGAAACACACCGGGCGGGGTTGTCCGGGGAGGTTGCCGAAGAAACGCGCCGGGCGGGCTATGTACCACTCTGCGCTCACAGCAGGCAGAAAAGCGTCTGTTGCTTCGGTAAATGCCCATTCACCCGTTCTCTGGTCATTGACACATGGAGATCGATTGTCATGTTTCTACGCACTGGCCTGATTGGCCTTTCCTTGCTGGCTACCAGCGCTGCCGCCGAAGGAAACTTTCCCTTAACCATCGAAAACTGCGGTCACTCGGTCACGTTTGACGCGCCAGTGACGTCGTCAGTCACGGTCGGCCAAGCCGCGACCGAGGTGCTTTATGCGCTGGGTCTGAGTGAGCAGGTTCTTGGAACTTCGGTCTGGTTCAACGAGGTGCTGCCTGAATATGCCGAGGTGAATGCCAAGGTAGAGCGTCTGGCAGACAATGATCCCAGCTTTGAAAGCGTTGTTGCCAAGCGGCCGGGACTGGTCGCAGCGCAATATGAATGGCATGTCGGACCCGAGGGCATCGTCGCCACGCGTGAGCAATTTCACGAACTGGGTATTCCAACTTACGTGATGCCTGCGGATTGCGTCGGCAAAGACAATACGGTCGGCGGCGATGGCACCCGCCTGCAAGCGTTCTCGACCGATACGCTGTATCAGGGTATCGAAGAACTGGCGGCAGCCTTTGATGTGTCCGAACGCGGCACGGACCTGGTTGCCGAGTACAAGGCCCGTGAAGCCGCAGCCGTCGCCAAGGCGCAAGCCGTGAAGCTGGACGATGTGTCCGCCGTATTCTGGTTTTCCTCTCCTGAAATGGAAAGCGATCCGTTTGTGGCCGGGCAGAAGGGCGCACCGGGATACATGATGAGCACATTGGGCATCCGCAACGTCGTCGAGACGGATGAAGAATGGCCAACAGTGGGCTGGGAAACCATTGCCAAGGCCAATCCGACGGTGATCGTGATTGCCAAGATGGACCGCCGTCGCTTTGCTGCGGACGACTACCTGAAAAAGCTGGAGTTCCTGCGCGCTGATCCGGTGACCAGCCAGATGGATGCGGTCAAGAATGACCGGATTGTCGTTATGGATGCGCAGGCCATGGACGCCACCATCCGCGCAATCCCGGCACTGGAGGATCTGGCCGAGAAGCTGGATACCATCGGAAACAACTTGTGAACGAGGTCGCCGCAATCTTTCGGCAGGGTTTCAAGGCCGCGTGCCTAACTGTGCCATTGTTGATTGCGGCGGTCCTTGCGGGCGCGATGATCGGGGAAACCTCGTTGTCGCCCGATTTGGTTCTCTCCGTTCTGGTCAACAAGCTGGCCGGAGCGGACCTGCCCGTCGACCCAATTGATCAGGGTATTATCTGGAGCTACCGGATTCCTCGCGCTCTGGTCGCTGCGTCCTGCGGTGCCGGTCTGGCTGTCGCAGGGGTCGTGTTGCAGGCATTGCTGCGAAACCCGTTGGCTGACCCTTATATTTTGGGCATTTCTGCCGGGGCCTCGACAGGTGCCGTGGCTGTAACCATCGCTGGTTTAGGCGGGGGAGCTTTGTCGCTGTCTTTTGGCGCGTTCAATGGCGCGCTTTTGGCTTTTGGTTTTGTCGCATTGCTGGCCCGAGCCTCCGGCGCAGGCGGCGGGCGGGCTGCGACGGCGCAAATCGTTTTGGCGGGAATTGCCGGGTCTCAGTTGTTCAATGCGCTAACGGCCTTTATCATCGCCAAATCCGCCAATGCCGATCAGGCGCGCGGGATCATGTTCTGGCTGATGGGAAACCTCAGCGGCGTGCGCTGGCCGGATGTATATCTGGCCATTCCGGTGGCCTTTGCCGGCTGGCTTATTTGCCGCTTTCACGCCAGAGCTTTGGACGCATTTATTTTCGGCACTGATTCAGCGGCCTCGCTGGGCATACCGGTGCGGCGGGTGCAGGCAACCTTGATCTTCGCCACCGCGCTGACAACAGCGGTCATGGTTTCGATCGTCGGGTCCATCGGCTTTGTCGGGCTGGTCATCCCTCATGCTGCCCGGTTCCTTGTAGGACCGGGGCATCGCAGGCTTATCCCAACGGCCGCCTTGATCGGAGCGGTCTTCCTGATCGGCGCCGATATCGTGTCGCGCATCATCATCCCGGGTCAGGTTCTGCCGATTGGGGTGGTTACCGCCCTGATCGGTGCGCCTGCCTTTGCCGTAATTCTGGTGCGCGGCCAGAGGAACGCCCAATGAAGATCGAGGCGCAAAACCTGACATTTTCGGTTCGCGGCAAGACTTTGCTGTCAGACGTATCGTTTGTCGTGGAGCCCGGCGAAACACTGGCTTTGGTCGGACCCAACGGTTCGGGCAAATCAACTCTGATGCGCCTGTTGGCGGGTTTGGCACGTCCGGTTTCGGGAAAAGTCGTCATAGCGGGCCATCCCGTTTCGCATTTGTCGCGCAGACAGATTGCCCAACGGATTGCCATTGTTGAACAACAGGCTGATACAGCCGAACGCGTAACTGCACGGTCCGTGGTCGAGCTGGGCCGGACGCCCTGGCTGTCGGCCTTACGGCCCTGGCGCGCCGAAGATACCAGGCAAGTCGACAAAGCCCTGCAAACTGTGGAAATGGCCGATATGGCACACAGAGAATGGGCAACATTGTCTGGAGGAGAGCGCCAGCGGCTGCACATCGCGCGGGCTTTGGCGCAGCAACCGGGCCTTTTGCTTTTGGACGAACCGACCAACCATCTGGACATACATCACCAACTGTCGATCCTGGACTGTGTTCGAATTCTAAAAGTGACAACGGTGATGGCACTGCACGATCTGAATCAGGCAATGGCCTGTGATCGCGTGGCTGTTTTATCAGAAGGACAGCTGGTTTCTCTTGGCCCGCCCAAACAAGCCTTGTCTTTGCAAACCGTTTCAGAAGTTTTCGGTGTCAAAGCACAGTGGGGGTATAGTGCCGGCAGGACAGAACGGTTTCTGTCCTATCATCTGGACTGACGGATCCCGATCGCTTCTGGTCGCACAGGATATCAGCGTCGTCAGCGCGCCATGCCAGATACGTACAATCTGCGGCCTCGAAGGCGTATTCCAACGGCGAGCAAGCTTGATCTGGGTTTCCTCACAAACTGCAAAATTGCTCGTCGAATGCTGTCTAGATTCTAACAGAAATAGGATTTGTTCGTTTTCTTGCCTTCCAAGATGATCGGCAGGCGCGTCGTCCGAGCGTTGGTCGACCAAACCCTTGTGGTATGTTCACTACTTGATTTGAACCGTGAAACAGATTCCTTTCGGAAACCACTGGGACCTGACCCAAATCTCGAAACGCCATCAGCTTGAACAAATTGCGGCGACCGCACGTCGATATTGCAGATTACCCACAATCAAAGCCTCAACTTGAGCCTTAAATTAACGGTAGATTAACGAAACAGGGCACAACAAATCTCTGGATGACAAGTTCTTGATATACTTATGCCTATATCGAGATTTATTGGTGGGTAATCCTGCCGGTCTGTTGACTAGTCCAGTTTTTAACGAGGGGGTATCCCGGCAGGATCAGGGGGTGCCAGATCGGGCCAGTTCGAGGCCAGCAGATCGCGGCACCCCCGCCGGTAAGCGCGAACCAGCAACTCATCTTTCATCAGTTGATCTTGTTGCGCTGCGCGTGGGGTGTGATGCCAAAACTGGATCGGTATACCCGAGAGAAATGCCCCGGATTTTCGAAGCCGCAGGCCACGGCGACTTCGGTAACCGACGCCTCGGTTTGCAAAAGCAGTTTCCGGGCTCGTTCCAGCCGCATTTCCATAAAGTACCGTTTTGGCGAAGTGTTCAGGTATTTACCAAACAACCGTTCAAGTTGACGGGTGGAAATACCCAAAACATCGGCAATGAAGGATGGTGAGACAGGGGTTTCGAGACTGTCCTGCATAATGTCTATCGCCTTTGCCAGATGGGCATTGCGCATTCCATTGCGCGATTGCAGCGAAACGCGCTGCTTGGCGGTCGCATTACGCACAGTGTTATAGACCATCTGATCCGCAACATCAGTGGCCAGTTCTTCGCCATGGTCGCGTTCGATCAGATGCAGCATCAGGTCTGCGGTCGCGGTTCCACCTGATGCGGTAATGTGTTTTTCGTCGGCGACAAAGACGCTGCGCACCAGATTGACATCCGGAAACGCCTCCATGAATGCGTCGTGGTACTCCCAATGGATCGCCGCCTGCATACCATTGAGGAACCCGGCCTCGGCCAGCAACCACGCCCCGGAACACAATGCCCCGATCCGCGTTCCGCGCGCGCGTTCGCGCCGCAGTGCAGCCAGAAGGGAACGAGTCACGTGGTCACGCATGTGAATGCCCGACAAAACAAAGAGTTGATCGCACTTGGGCAGTTCCTCAAGTCCGGAATGCACAAGAGTGACGGATCCATTGGAAGACACGGCCTGCTCGCCCTGTTCGGATACAAAAGACCAGCGATACAGCTCATCGCCACTCACTAGGTTGGCGATCCTCAGCGGTTCGACCGCACAGGAAAAGGCGAGGTGCGAAAACTCCTCGACAAGGATGAAGGCGAAGTGCTGCGTCTGAAGCATGAGCAGGACCATTTCCAAACTGGGCCGACGCCCAAGCGTGAGTCTATTTTGCAGACACCCATGCTGCACGAGATTTTTTTGTATACAAGTTGTATTTTTTAGAAATACAAAAATACGACCACCGCGATTCGGACACGGCAGCCAGAGGACATAGTGAGGCCAAAGGATGAAAGACGAAGCCAAGTCGCGCAAAAATGCGCTCAGAGAACACCTGAAGATGTCCATCCTGACGCTGCGCCTTCGTCCAGGTGACGATCTGGATGAGGCGCATTTGTCCGATGAATTCGGCCTGTCGCGCACGCCTCTGCGTGAGGTGTTTCGTCAACTGGCAGGCGAAGGCTATCTGGATCTGCGAAAAAACCGCAGCGCCCGTGTTTCGGAAATGTCCTACACCACACTGCGCGATTTCTTCCTTGCCGCGCCGATGGTCTACGGGGCCATCCTGCGTCTGGCGGCAGTGAACGCGACTAACGCGCAAATCGAAGAATTGAAAGCGGCTCAGCACGCGTTCAAAGCTGCCCTTCGTTCAGGGTCGGTCGAGGATCGCGCACTTGCCAACAACCGTTTTCATGACGTGACCGGAGAGATGTCCGGCAATGTCTACCTGCTTCCGTCATTCAACCGGCTGCTGATCGATCATGCACGGATTGGCATGACGTTTTATCGGCCGCAGACAGTTGAAATGTCGGAAAACCTGTCGCTGGCCAGCCAACAGCATGACGCGATCATCGCAGCCATCGAGGCACGCGATGAAGCCGCGGCGGCGAAACTGGCCGAGGATCACTGGAACCTGTCCCGGGATCAGATCGGGATGTTCGTGATGCCTGACGCACTGGATGTCGCAATGGGTATCCCGCCACTTTCGAAGCCCGCATGAGGACGAAATGAACCCGATTTTCAAGTTCGAAGGAATTTATACTCCTGTGGTCACCCCCTATCACGACGATGGCAGCGTGAACTGGGACACCCTGTCCGACGTGATCGAATACCTGATCGAAAATGGTGTGCACGGCCTGATTTCCGGCGGATCCACGGGTGAGAATTATGCCCAGACCGGGCCGGAGCGGCTGGAACTGGCCAAATTCACGCATAAGCACCTGAAAGGGCGGTTGCCCTTGGTCGTTGGCACGGGCGCGATGCTGACTTCGGACTCGATTGCGCTGGCCGCTGGCGCACGCGATATCGGCGCGGACGCCATCCTATTGGCCAGCCCGCCCTACTCGGTGCCGACGGATCGCGAAAACGCGCTGAATGCACTGGCCATCGACAAGGCCGCCGACCTGCCGGTGATGCTGTACAACTATCCGCACCGTACCGGCACAATGATGGGAGAAGAGTTCCTTGACCGCGTAGGTCGTAGCCGAAATTTCTGCGGCATCAAGGAAAGCTCGGGCGATATCAACCGGGTGCATCTGTTGGCCCGGGATTATCCGCATATCCAGCTGGGCTGTGGCATGGACGATCAGGCACTGGAGTTTTTCGCCTGGGGCGCACCATTCTGGGTCTGCGGCGGTTCGAACTTCCTGCCAGCGGAACATGTGGCGCTGTATCAGGCCTGCGTGATCGAAGGCAACTTTGCCAAGGGGCGTCGGATCATGTCAGCGATGATGCCGCTGATGCGGGTGCTGGAACAGGGCGGCAAGTTTATCCAGACCATCAAGCATGGCGTCACCATGAACGGGATCGACGCGGGTATCATGCGGCCTCCGCTGAAGGGCCTGAACAAAGATGACAAGCGCGCGCTAGAACAGGTGACGCGCGTGCTGAGAAAGACAATCGCCGACATCGTGGCTGAGGGGTGACAAACATGGATCTGCTGACACAGGACGAGTACAAATCCATCGCCGCAGGTCTGAGCCTGCCGACAGGCGCCTTTATCGACGGCGCGTTTCGTCCGGCGGTTTCGGGCCAGACCTTTGCGACAGAGAACCCTGCAACCGGTGAAAAGCTGGCCGATATCGCATCCTGTGGCGCGGAGGATGTGGACTTTGCCGTCAAGAAAGCTCGTGAGGCGTTCGACGATGGCCGCTGGTCCAAACTGCACCCCGCCGAGCGCAAGGATGTGCTGATCCGGCTGGCCAAACTGATGGCTCGCAGCGCCCGTGAACTGGCGGTAATGGAGAGTATCGACAGTGGCAAGACCATCTACGACTGCGAAACTGTTGATGTGCTTGAGACAATCCACTGCCTGAAGTGGCACGCTGAGGCGATTGACAAGATTTACGATCAGGTTTCGCCCGCCAGCGACGATCACATCGCCATGGTGGTGCGCGAGCCAATCGGCGTTGTGGGTCTGGTGCTGCCGTGGAATTTTCCGCTGCTGATGTTGGCATGGAAGATCGGGCCAGCGCTGGCGGCAGGCTGTTCTGTTGTTGTAAAACCGGCGATGGAAACCACTTTGACGGCCCTGCGCCTTGCCGAATTGGCGATGGAGGCCGGCTTGCCGCGCGGTGTCTTGAACATCGTTCCCGGTGGCGGGGCCGAGGTGGGCGAACCCATTGGGCGGCACATGGATATCGACATGGTGTCCTTCACAGGCTCAACCGTGACCGGCAAACGTTTTCTGACCTATTCGGCAGAAAGCAACGCCAAAGAGGTGGTGTTGGAGATGGGGGGCAAGAACCCTGCTATCGTCATGGAGGATGCCGAAAACCTCGACCGTGTGGCGGCGCATATCGTCAATGGCGCATTCTGGAACATGGGTGAGAACTGCTCGGCCTCGTCACGCCTGATCGTGCATAAGAAAGTGAAGGCTGAGCTGCTGGAGCGCATCGCGCATCACGCCAAACAATGGAACATCGGCGACCCGCTCGACCCCGAAACCCGCATGGGCGCACTGGTGAGCGAAGACCACTACACCAAGGTTTGTGGCTATCTGGATCAGGCCGAGAACGTTGTGATCGGTGGCAAAGCGGACAACGGGTTTGTCGAGGCCACCGTGGTCGAAGTGCCCGGCAATGACGCTGCTTTGGCGCGCGAGGAAATCTTTGGCCCTGTCTTGTCGGTAATTGAAGTCTCGGGCTTTGATGAAGCGATCCAGATCGCGAACGACACCGACTATGGCTTGTGCGCCTCAATCTTTACGGCCAATGTCAAACGTGCCATTCGTGGTGCGCGGATGATCCGCGCAGGCACCGTGACAGTGAACAGCTTCGGCGAAGGTGACATCACGACACCTTTCGGTGGCTACAAGCAATCGGGATTTGGTGGCCGTGATAACTCGATCCATGCTCATGACCAGTACACACAGTTGAAAACCATCTGGATCGATCTGGCCGATGACGCGGATGAGGCCGTCGGTTGAGCCGACACGACGCCAAAAGGCTACCCCGGCAGACAGGCCCGTCGGGATGGAATACGATTCTGCCGCCCCAAACACCTCTGGCGGTGCTGGAACGGGACCTGACCGCGGATATCACAATAGTTGGTGGCGGGTTTGCCGGGCTCAGCGCGGCGCGGCGGCTGCATCAATTGGATCCTTCTCTGAAAATCGTTCTGCTGGAAGCCGGTCGTTTCGCGGAGAGCTCGGCAGGCCGGAATTCTGGGTTCATGATCGACCTGCCCCATGACTTGGCCTCGGACAACTACGCAGGCAAGGGGTCGGACGCGGATCGCGCCATCATTGCGCTGAACCGCAAGGCCATTGCCTTTGCGACCGAAGTGGCCTCCGATTGCGGGCTGCCACAGGAAATGTTCGACCCCTGCGGCAAATACAATGCAGCCGCCACCAAAGCGGGCGACGCGTATAACCGCGCCTTTGCCGCGCATCTGACCAAACTGGACGAGCCGCATAAGCTTTTAGATCAGCAGCAGATGCAAGAGGTCACGGGCAGCCCGCACTATACCTCGGGGCTTTATGCGCCGGGGACAGTGATGATTCAGCCGGCGGCATATGTGCAAGCGCTGTCCGCCCGTCTGGCCGGGCAAATCGAAGTATTCGAGCATTCACCCGTCACCTGTTTGGAACAACAAGGCGCAGGCTGGGTGGTCAGCACCAACAAGGCCAAGGTGAGCACCGGGCGGATCATTCTGGCCAATAACGGCCACCTGGAGAGCTTTGGGTTCTACCAGCGGCAATTGATGCACATTTGCCTTTACGCCTCGCTCACAGCCCCGCTGAACGAGGCGCAGATCAAGACACTGGGCGGGAAGTCGCGCTGGTCGGTGACGCCAGCGAACCCGATGGGGACGTCAGTACGGCGCATTTCCGGCAGCTATGGGGATCGCATCCTGATCCGCACCTGCTCCAGCTTTCATCCAACAATCGAGACCAGTCCAATGCGACTGCGCAATGCAGGCTGGGTGCATGACCGAAAGTTCAGGGAACGCTTCCCGAATCTGCCGGATGTGCAGATGGAACATCGCTGGGCCGGGATGCTTTGCCTCAGCCGCAATGGATCGGCCGCGTTCGGTGAGCTTGAGGACGGTGTCTACTCTGCCTGTTGCCAGAACGGTCTGGGCATCGCACGGGGAACACTGCAAGGCATGGGCATCGCTGAACTGGTGCTGGACCGGCGGTCTGACATCGCCGATCATTTTCTGGCGCAGCCGGACTTGCCGCGTTTGCCGCCCGAGCCATTCGCCTCGCTTGCCGCCAACAGCTATCTGATCTGGAAAGAGTGGCGATCCGGCAAAGAATGAACTTGACCGTCAGTAATTCTGGTTCAACTCATCCGCGGCCGGGATTTCTCTCTCGCGGCGGGCGATATAGTCCAGAAGGGCGTCGTTCTTGGCCTCATCCAGCTTGGGTTCCTGATACTCGGCCAAAAGCTTCCTCGCGTAGATCAGGGCGCGTTCGGTGATTTCAACTTCGCCTTCCGCCACCCATTGTTCGATCGAGTTGTTGTCAAACAGTTCGGGCATGAAAAAAGCCGTCTGAAAATTCTCCTGGGTGTGCGGATGCCCCAGATAGTGCCCGCCGGGACCCACATCCGGAATTGCGGCCAAGGCTTCGTCAAAATCATGCCATTTAGGCCCCTCCGCCATCCGATAGGCCATCGCGCATTGTTCCGCGTCCACAACAAACTTGGCGACCGAACAATGCATCCCCGCCTCGTTCCAGCCTGCCGAATGCCAGATGTAGTGGGCCCCTGCATGCAGAACAGCGCCCAGAGTTGTCGCGGATTCGTACCCGGCCTGCGCGTCAAACGTCTTGGCCCCGCCCAGCGTGTTCGAGGTGCGCCATGGCACATCGTAAAAGCGCGCCATCTGACCAATCATGAAATTCATCAGACTGATTTCAGGCGTCCCTGCCATCGGCGCACCGGATTTCATCGAAACGGTTGACAGATAGTGCCCCCAAATCGCCGGACAGCCCTTGCGGATCACCTGCGTATAAGCCAGCGCCGAAAGCGCCTCAGCGGTCAGCTGTGCCACGGTTGCGGGTACCGATGCGGGCGTATTGGCACCGCCCAGAACGAAGGGCGAGCACAAAACCGGCTGATTCCGGCGGCAGAAGGCGCGCATTGCACCCAGCATGGTTTCATCCCAGACCAGCGGGCTGTTGCCATTGCAGTTGCCCGTTGTAACCGGGTGGTCATCAATGAACCCTTCGCCGAAAAGGATATCGCACATGTCCATCACGTCTTCGGCATTCTTGGGCGAGGTGGTCATTCCCATGAAGGTTTTGTCCGAGTATTTCATCGACGAATAAGTGATGCGCAGGTGCCGCTGGCTGATCGGGTGATCGTAAGGTTCGACGATATGATGGGCCGAACTGTGCAGTGCGGGCATCATGTGCGACAGTTTATGAAACATCGCCAGATCGTCCAGCGTCGGGTTCCGGCGCACGTCGTCAAGATCACGCAGAAATGGCGCGCCGGTCATCGGCACGAAGATCGAGTGCTTGCCGCCGAGAGCGAGGTTCTTTTGCGGATCGCGTGCGTGATAGGTGAATTGCGCCGGAATGGTCGCGATCAGCTCGCGCACCATGTTGCGGTCCAGAAAGACCAGCTCTCCGTCAACCTTCGCGCCCGCTTTCTTCCAGTCTTCCACTGCGGTCGGATCGCGAAACTGGACACCAACGTTCTCCAGAATATTCATGGCGGCCTTGTCGATAAGCTCAACCTGGCTTCCGTTCATAACTTCGCAATGCGGGATGCCGCGGGTCAAACCCGGCAGCATGTCAAAGTTCGGCGCGGTGCGAAGAGCGCGGCGCGCGGAACGCCCACCGGCACGTGCAAGAGTACGGGTCGACAAGGGGCAATCCTCCTGTTTTGAATCAGACTGACGGAAATACGCCGCGTTCACCTCTCTGATTGCGATATGTGTTTGCAGGAAGCGACACCGCCCTGATGACGGTTTTTCGCCGCGCCTGTTCACGTAAGGTCGTTCGGTCATTTTATCTTGTGTGACCTACTTCACTGCCAATCACGTGCAGACATCTGCAACAGATATCCATAAAGTTGTTTCAGGAGGGGCGCTTCAATGCACCACACGACAGAGATGCTGATCATCGGTGCCGGGTTCTCAGGGCTGACGATGGCGCTTGAGGCACGCAAACACGGCATCAAAGATATCGCCATTCTGGAAAAGGCTGAAGATATCGGTGGCACGTGGCGCGAGAACACCTATCCTGGCGTCGCCTGCGATGTGCCTTCACATCTGTATTCCATGGCGACCCACCCTAATCCGTACTGGAGTCGCGCCTATGCCGGTGGCGCAGAGATACAGGAATATCTGCAAAATGTCGCGCATCAGGAAGGATTGTATGATCTTTGCCATTTTGGGCAGGAGTTGAAATCGGCGAGATGGGATGGCACGCATTGGCAGGTTGAAACCACGGATGGCCAGATCTGGTCAGCCAAGTTTCTGGTCTCGGCCATTGGCGCGCTGCATCATCCCAGCATTCCGGACATTCCCGGCACCGACAGCTTTCCCGGCCCCTGTTTTCATTCGGCCAAATGGGATCACACCGTCGATCTGACCGGAAAGCATGTGGCAGTTGTCGGCACCGGGGCGTCAGCCGTTCAGTTCGTGCCAGAGATTGCCAAGATTGCGCGCCACGTCACCGTTTTTCAGCGCAGCGCGCCTTACGTTATGCCGCGCCCTGACGGCCCGATCGCGCCATGGGTGCGCAAACTTTATGCCTACCTTCCCCAGCTTCCCCGCATCCGGCGCAAACTGATTTTCATGTTCTTCGAGTTCCGTCACCGCGTGTTCAGGGGCGAGGAACGCGCGATGAACTTTGCCCTAAAAATGTGGCGCAAGTCACTGGAAGGCGCGATTGCGGACCCCAAAGATCGGCGCATTCTGACCCCGGACTATCGAATTGGGTGCAAACGCATTCTCAGTTCAAATGACTGGTATCCGACCCTGGCCCGCGACAATGTCAGCGTCATTCCGCACGGCGTGGCCAGTATCGATGGAAACAGCATCCTGGCGACAGATGGCACCAGGACAGAGGCAGACGCGCTGATCTGGGGTACCGGGTTTCAGGTCACCAATGTCGTTGAAAGGTTGGATATCACCGGCACAGATGGGCTAACGCTGCGGTCGGCCTGGGCGAATGGGATGTGTGCACATCTGGGTACAGCGATAGCCGGTTTTCCCAACTTTTTCATCCTTCTGGGGCCTCATACCGGGCTGGGGCATAATTCGGTTGTGCTGATGATTGAAGCTCAGGTCGGGCATATCGGCCGGGTTCTAAGCGAGATGCAACGCAAGGAACTGTCGGTGATCACTCCCGATGCGGTGAAACAGGCGGCCTTTACGCAGGAAATGCATGACCGCCACGCGGACAGTGTCTGGCAGATCGGAGGCTGTACATCCTGGTACATTGATGCGGAAGGGCAAAACACGACGCTTTGGCCCGGAACAGTTGCCGAGTTTCAGAAACGCATGGCACAATCAGGATTGGAGCAATACAACCCCGTTAGGACCGGAGACAGCTAGATGACATTTATTCTTAGCGTGGTTACGGCCTTTGCCGTCTTTCTTCTGGCCATGGCCCTGTGGACCCGGCGGATAACCCGTCAGGGGCTTAAAACCGTGCCGCAGATGGGCCAGATCGTG
This sequence comes from Ruegeria sp. BHSA123, assembly GCF_059613425.1. NCBI lineage: Bacteria > Pseudomonadati > Pseudomonadota > Alphaproteobacteria > Rhodobacterales > Roseobacteraceae > Ruegeria > Ruegeria sp. BHSA123. The sequence goes on from NZ_JBXWSL010000039.1 coordinate 13,367, forward strand.
CCCGTGCAGGGCGGCAGCATCCACTATGTGGAAATGGGCAATCCGGACGCGCAGACGGTTGTTCTGATTCATGGCCTGGCTGGGCAGTTACAGCATTTTACCTACGCGTTGGCGGATCAACTGGCCGAGGATTACCACGTCATCGCGTTGGATCGCCCCGGTTGTGGATACTCAACCCGGGATACGGCAGAACTCGCACAATTGCCGCAGCAGGCCGCGATGATTGCTGAATTTCTTGAAACTAAGGGCGTGGATCAGGTCGTGCTGGTGGGGCATTCACTGGGCGGTGCGGTGTCGCTGGCACTGGCTTTAGACCACCCCGAGCGGGTATCCGGCCTCGCTCTGCTGGCGCCACTGACGCACAGGCTGCCTGAAACACCGGTGATCTTCAAACCGCTCGAGATCCGGACCAAATGGCTGCGCAGCCTGATTGCCAACACGATTGCGGTTCCCATGGCCTCAAAAACAGCACCGCACAGTCTGGGTGTCGCATTTGACCCTGAAACCCCTCCACATGACTTTCTGGACCGTGCGGGTGGTGCGCTAGGGCTGCGCCCGTCGGCCTTTGTCACGGCCTCGCAGGACGTTATCGGGTTGGATGCCAGCTGCGATGCGCTGGTGGCCAGATACCCCGAGCTGTCGGTCCCCGGCGGGATATTGTATGGCCGCCAGGACGCGCTTCTGTCCCCTGCCCTTCACGGACCGCCGATGGCCAAATATGGTCTGAGCTATGAAGAGCTTGACGGTCTGGGTCATATGATCCTGATCACAGAACCGGAGATATGCGCCGCGTTTATCCGCAGGATGGTGGACGCCACGATGTTCCGTCAGACGCCCTTGCAGGACCCGGTGACAGAGCCCGTGAAAGAATTCCCCGGTTAGGGCGATTTCCCTCTTGACCCTCCCCGGCCCCTCGCTTACATCGCCTCTCACTCACGGCGGAGTAGCTCAGTTGGTTAGAGCAGCGGAATCATAATCCGCGTGTCGGGGGTTCAAGTCCCTCCTCCGCTACCAAAATCCCCCGACCATCGAACAAAAACACCACTTTTGGTTTTCCCTTTGAATTCAGCGCTCATCGATCCGGCCGAAGATCGAGATATGGTGCCGCGCGTGTGATTTCGACAGCGCCCTGTACCCCGCCCGTATTCAAGTGGATGTTCAGCTGGTCAGTCCCACTGAACCGCGCGAAATAGGCGAACTCGATCATGTTCAGCGCACCCATATCCTGACACTGAATGACATAGTCTGCCTGAAACTCCGAGTGACTCTCTGCCGTTGTGGAGCCTGTGACTGCGTTCGCCTCACCTTTCTGCTGTGTGATGCCGTATGTCAAAATCACATGGGCCGTCACCGTAGAGCATCCAGCTTCGGGCGGGGTTACGAACAGGTCTAGCGGGTCGGAAAGTTCTGACATTGCTATGGCCACACGCGTGCGGTTGTCATCGTTTTCAACCGGGGATTCAAACCCGACGATGTCCATGCTTGGCACCCTCAGCGCCAAGGCGAACCCGGTGTCCGAAAACACGATATTGATCTGGCCTGAACCATGGTGATGAGGCGTGGAAATCTGCGTTGCTTGCGCTGCAAGTGCCGCAGGAAACAGGAACAAGGCCAGAACCACGCGCTTCATGAACCACAAACCACCTAAAAAGAATCACTAGGATGATTTTAGCCCGAAACATGTACCGCACAATGTGATCCGCCGGATCAACACCTCGTCAGATATGGGGATGGTGACCACCAGGCCAGCAACTCCATTTCCCGATAAAAAAACTCAGATTGACAATGTTGACTTTTTAACTCAGTTATTTCAGCGAAAGCCGCCGCGGGAACAAACCCGCCTGATCTGACAGTTCTGACTAGAAAGTAATGACCTCAATGACCAAGTTGTTTGCAACAGCCAGCGCTTTGACATTTGCGACAGCCACTTTTGCTTTTGCAGGGGATGTGCCTGCAAAAGCGGATATTCTGGAAACCTATGCCGATATTGCCGAAGTCAAGTATGACGACAGCCTGATTGCGGCAAAGGCTTTGCGGGATGCAGTCGATGCGCTGATTGCAGAACCCTCGGACGTGACTCTGACTGCGGCACGGGCAGCATGGGTTGCAGCGCGTGTGCCCTATCAACAGACCGAAGTTTATCGCTTTGGCAATGCAATCGTTGATGACTGGGAAGGCAAAGTAAACGGTTGGCCGCTGGATGAAGGTCTGATTGATTATGTCGACGCGGCCTATGGTGGCGCGACGGATGAGAACGAATTTGCGGTTCTGAATGTCATCGCCAACCCCAGCTTCGTACTATCGGGCGAAACCATTGACGCCAACACGATTACTCCGGAACTGCTGAGCGAAACCCTGCACGAAGCTGATGGTATCGAAGCCAATGTCGCAACTGGCTACCACGCTATCGAGTTCCTGCTGTGGGGTCAGGACATGAATGGCCACGGGGCAGGTGCAGGCAACCGTCCAGCCACTGATTATGCAAACGGCGATGCCTGCACCGGTGGCAATTGCGACCGTCGTGCCCAGTATCTGAGCGCCGCAACCGACCTGTTGGTCAGCGATCTGACCTGGATGACCGATCAGTGGAAACAAGGCGGCGCGGCGCGCACGGCGCTGATGGAAAATGAAACGGCGGGTGTCAGTGCGATCCTGACCGGTATGGGTTCACTGTCCTACGGTGAACAGGCGGGTGAGCGGATGCGTCTGGGCCTGATGCTGAACGACCCGGAAGAAGAGCATGATTGCTTTTCGGACAACACCCACAACAGCCATTACTACGATGGGCTGGGCGTTCAGAACGTCTATCTGGGCAGCTATACCCGCATCGATGGAACACCTGTATCGGGCGCATCACTGGCCGAATTGGTAAACGCAACAGACCCGGAACTGGACGCCGAGATGAAAGCGAAACTGGCCGTCACGATGCAAGCCCTTGGCAGGATCAAATCGACCGCGGAAGCAGGGTTTGCCTATGACCAAATGCTGGAACGCGGCAACGAAGGCGGTGAAACCCTGATCATGGCCGGCGTCATCGGCCTGATCGACCAGACCAAGACAATCGAGCGCATCGTGACCGCACTGGAACTGGACCAGATTGAATTTGAAGGATCAGACAGTCTGGATAACCCCGACGCGGTATTCCACTAAACAAGAACGCGCGCCGGGGGCTTGCCTGCCCCCGGTACACTCAACACGCTGACCCGCCAGCCCACTGAGCCACACAAACTCAAGCCAACATCCATGATTGTCTGCCACTGCACCAACATCTCGGACCACGACATCCGCGCCGCCATCGACTGGATGCGGACAGCCGACCCCCGAACCATCATCACCCCGGGCAAGGTTTACCGTGCTCTTGGAAAATCGGCGGATTGCGGCGGATGCATGCCTCTGTTTCTGGACACGATGCGGTCAAGCGATAATCTCGAAGTACCCATGCAACTCCGCGCCCTGCGCGCGGCAGTATCACAGGAGAGTGCAGATGAAGGGCGATCCAAAAGTCATCGAATATCTCAACAAATCTCTGCGGCATGAACTGACTGCTGTCAGCCAATACTGGCTGCACTATCGGTTGCAGGAAGACTGGGGACTTGGCCACATGGCCAAGAAAAGCCGCGAGGAAAGCATCGAAGAGATGGGCCACGCGGACATGCTAATCGAACGGATCATCTTTCTGGAAGGCCACCCCAACCTTCAGAAGCTAGACCCGCTTCGGATAGGTCAAACACCAAAGGAAACGCTGGAATGTGACCTTGCGGCCGAGATTGATGCACGGGCCTTGTACAAGGAAGCGCGCGAATACTGTCGGGATGCCGGCGACTATGTCTCGATGTCGCTGTTCGAGAAGTTGATGTCCGATGAAGAGGGTCATATCGACTTTCTCGAAACGCAGCTCGACCTCTATGAAAGGATCGGCGAAGCCAATTATGCGCAACTCAACGCATCGAAAATGGACGAAGGCGAATAGCTTTGTCGCCCTGTCGGTGGTCGCCTTTGCGGCCACCCCTTCCCTGTCAGCCGAACTGGTGGATCTGCATCTGAACGTCACCCCCCGCACTGACGATGAACGCGCCCGGATTGCCGTTGTCACGGCGCCGCCCCAGGATTTCAGCGCACCGCAGCAATTTGAAGAACTGCCCGCCGGGGCCGCGACAGTTCGAGTTCGTACGGACGCGGATGCGTTCTCGCAACCCTCAGACAACTTGAGCTTTGAACAGGAGCTGAATTTCAAGGTCGGAAACGGGCTGTTCAAGAAGGTTTGGGTTTCGTCGCCCTCATCGACGCTCGCCTCTGACGGGTTGGGGCCGCTCTATAACGCGCGGTCATGCCAGCGCTGCCATATCAAGGATGGGCGCGGGCACACGCCAAACGGGCCCGATGACAACGCGGTTTCGATGTTCCTGCGGGTCTCGATCCCCGGCACGTCGGAAGATGGCTATGCAGCGATCGAAGAATACATCGCCACTGTGCCCGAGCCTACCTATGGTGGGCAGATGCAGGATTTCGCACTGGCAGGCCATCCAGCGGAATACCGGCTGGACATCTCGTACGAAGAAATCCCGGTAGCGCTTTCTGACGGTGAAACCGCCTCACTGCGCCGCCCGACTTATCAGGCAGCCGGTCTGGGTTATGGTCCGCTGCACCCGGACGCGATGCTAAGCCCACGGATCGCGCCGCAGATGATCGGGCTTGGCCTGTTGGAAGCGATCCCGGTCGAAGACCTGCTCGCCAGGGCCGACCCCGACGATTTGGATGGGGACGGCATATCGGGTCGCCCGAATATCGTCTGGTCGGTCGAGTTTGACACCCCAATGATGGGCCGGTTCGGTCACAAGGCGGGGATGCCGACAGTTATGGAACAATCGGCTGCTGCTTTTGCCGGGGATATCGGCATATCGAACCCGCTCTACCCTGCTCCGCACGGGGACTGCACCAATGTGCAGGTGAACTGCATCAAAGCCCCGCACGGCGACGATGATGAGCGCGGCTTTGAGATCGATCATCAGGGTATGGACCTGGTCGCTTTCTACAGCCGCAATCTGGGCGTGCCGGGTCGCCGCGACGTGGACAACCCCAAGGTTTTGCGCGGCAAAGAGGTATTCCATGCGACCGGCTGCGCGTCATGCCACACACCGTCACATGTCACCCATCGGATGGAAGACCGGCCCGAGCACAGTTTTCAGTTGATCTGGCCCTACACCGACCTGTTGCTGCATGACCTGGGCGAAGGTCTGGCCGACAATCGCCCCGAGGCCCGAGCGACAGGCCGGGAATGGCGCACGCCGCCTTTGTGGGGCGTTGGCCTGACCGAACGCGTCTCGGGCTACACGGAGTTTCTGCATGACGGGCGGGCGCGCACCTTGCTAGAGGCGATCCTGTGGCATGGCGGTGAAGCGCAGGCTGCCCGTGATGCCGTAGTCTCGATGCCCAAGGCAGACCGTGACGCCCTGATCAAATTTCTGGAAAGCCTGTGACCCATGCGTTTTCTTACCCTTGTTGCAGTGTTGTTGATGCCACTTGCCGCGCAGGCACAGGATCGCGCACCGATCCTGATGGACGTTGCCGAGACACATATCCTGCCCCGGTTCGAGACCCTTCCGGAAACGACCGGCGCGCTTGTCAGCGCATCATTGGTTGAGTGCGATCCGACTTCACCGGCGCTGCGCGCGGCCTACGATGCGGCTTTCGACAGCTGGATTTCAGCCAGCCACCTGCGGTTTGGTCCGACCGAGGTCGATGACCGCGTTTTCGCCCTGGCTTTCTGGCCCGACACGAAAGGGTTCACATCCAAAACTCTGTCCCAGCATATCGAGGCTCAGGATGATGCCGTGCAAAGCCCGGACGCCTATGCCGAAACGTCAATCGCAGGGCGCGGGTTCTTTGCCCTCGAACGGATGTTGTTCGATCCCACCTTCGCGGAACAGGGCAATGCCGAATATCGCTGCGCGCTGATCAGGGCGATCACGGCGGATATCGATGCCAATGCCCGCGCGATGGCGCAGGACTGGCACATCTATGCCCCTAGCCTTACCCAACCCGGAGAAAATAGCCGCTACCGGACGCAGGACGAAGCGATGCAAGAGTTGTTCAAGGCCCTGTCCACAGGTCTTGAGTTCACGGCTGACACTCGGCTGGGTCGCCCCATGGGGACATTTGACCGCCCCCGTCCGAACCGGGCAGAAGCGTGGCGGTCCGGGCGGTCTTTACGCCATGTAGAACTGTCGCTGATATCCTTGCGAGATTTAGCCGCACGGCTGTCTTTTGATCACCCCGAAATCGCGTCGGAACTGGACGCTGCGTTTGCACGTGCCATCCAGAACGCTCAATCCATTGACGATCCCTCGCTGGCCGGGGTTTCAGATCCCCAGGCCCGGTTCCGGATCGAGGCGCTTCAACAGTCGATCCACGATATCAGCACCATCGCCGTGACCGAGCTGGGTCCGACATTGGGGATCAGCGCAGGATTCAACTCGCTGGACGGAGACTAACCCATGACGTCACGCCGCCATTTTCTTGCCGGTCTTGCCGCGACCACGATTTCCCCGATCCGCGGGTGGGCCTCGGCCGGTTCGCCTGATTTTCTGGCCGCAGGGCTGTTTCCCGACGGGTCCTTTCGACTTGCCGGGTTGAGCACATTGGGCGCGATCGTGTTCTCCGTGCCTCTACCCGGACGCGGACATGCGGCCGCTGCCCACCCGCACAAAGCTCTGGCGGTCGCGTTTGCCAGGCGTCCGGGCACCTTTGCCATCGTCATCGATTGCGCAACCGGCGCGCAGATTGCGCAGCTAAAGGCCCCTGAAAGCCGACACTTCTATGGCCACGGCACATTCTCGGCAGATGGCGCGTATTTTTATGCCACCGAGAACGACTACGAAGCCGGGACAGGTATTATCAGTGTCTGGGACGCAGAAAGTTTTTCGCGTCTGGGTGAGTTTTCATCGGGCGGAATAGGCCCGCATGACATGCGCCTGATGCCCGACGGGGAAACGCTGGTGATTGCCAATGGCGGGATCGAAACGCACCCCGAAACCGGGCGCACAAAGCTGAACCTGCCGACGATGGCACCCAACCTGAGCTATCTCACCCTGTCGGGCAGGATCCAAGAGCAGGTGTCGTTACCTGACGAGCTTCACAAGAACTCGATCCGCCATCTGGCGGTGCGGAGCGACGGTCTGGTTGGCTTTGCCATGCAATGGCAGGGCAGCAAGTCCGAACACCCGCCCCTGTTGGGCCTGCATCGTCAGGGCGAAGCCCCGCGCCTGCTTGCCGCGCCGGATCACGAACAAAGCATGTTGCAGGGATACGCTGGCAGCATCGCATTTTCAGCCGACGCCGAGACGATCGCAATCACCTGTCCGCGCGGCAATGCGCTGCACCAGTTTGACACAACCAGTGGCACATTCATCGGCGCCTTCGCGCTTGAGGATGTCTGTGGGCTTGGGGCCGGTGCGAACGGGTTGGTCTTTACCACGGGAACAGGCGCCTTCGGGACATTGACGGGCGCGCGCCCAGCTGTTCGAACCCGCGCCGAATGCCAATGGGACAATCATCTGATCCCAATCCACCCGTCCGCGTAAAATTCGGAATCCCCAATCAGATAGTTTACACTTGGAAGAATCAAACTGCTGCCGTATTGGCGGGCGCGAAACTGGCACCCTACGTTAAGGACCGACTTGATTGAAACAGACGCCCGACGCACCGCATTCCATCTACGGAGTTGAGAAATGGGGCAAAGGCCTCATCGAGGTGACCGAACAGGGCGAGATCGGTCTGCGCAATCCCACGGCCCCCGAGACAGCGGCGATCAGCCTGCCCGGTATCCTCAGCGATCTGGACGACCGCGGCATCAAGGCACCGATGGTCCTACGAGTCGCGTCTTATCTGGAACACGAAATCGCCCATCTGAACGAAAGTTTCCAAGATGCGATTACGCGCGTGGGCTATAATGGCAGCTATCGCGGCGTATTCCCGATCAAGGTAAACCAACAGGCCCAGGTTGTTGACCGGATCGTCGAGTTTGGGAAGAAATATAACTATGGGCTCGAGGCAGGCTCCAAACCCGAACTGGTGATTGCGCTGGCCCATCGTCTGGCCCCTGACGCGCTGATCGTGTGCAACGGCGTCAAAGATGCCGAGTTCATCCAACTGGCGATTCTAAGCCGCAAGATTGGGTTCAACACGGTCATCGTTCTGGAAAGCCCGAAAGAGGCCGACACGGTAATAGAAGTTTACAACGAACTGGGCATCGAGCCCCTGATCGGTGTTCGGGTGAAGCTGACCAACCAGATCAGCGGCAAATGGGAAGAAAGTTCGGGCGACCGCTCGGCCTTTGGGATGAACACCGATCAGCTTATCGCCACGGTAGACAAGCTGAAAGACGCAGGCTTGCTGCATTGCCTCAAGCTGCAGCATTCACATCTGGGCAGCCAGGTTCAGGATGTCAACGATGTGCGCCGCGCTGTGGGCGAAGCCTGTCGCTATTACACCGAGCTCACTCGCGAAGGCGTTCCATTGACTCACCTGGATCTGGGTGGCGGCATGGGGGTCGATTACACCGGCGAAAAGAAAGCTGCCGAAAACTCGATCAACTACACGGTCGAAGAATACTGCGCCAATGTCGTCGAAACCGTGGCCTACGCCATGGACGAGGCAGAGGTGGGCCATCCGACACTGGTCACGGAAAGTGGGCGCGCGGTGGTGGCGACGTCCTCGATGCTGGTCTTCAACGTGCTCGAAAGCACGCTTTACGATGCGCCCAATGGCCCCGAGGTTGATCCGGATGACCACCACTTGGTCTCGGACCTCGCCGCGGTGCACGGATACCTCTCCCGCGACCGTCTGCAGGAATGCTGGAACGACGCCACCTTCTATCGTAACGAGCTGCGCGCCCTGTTTCGTCGCGGCTATGTCGACCTGCGTCAGATGGCGCGGGCCGAACGGATATACCTGTCGCTGATGGCCCGGCTCAAGGCATTGGCCGCGTCAGAGGATCTGGAAACGGACCTGAATGACCAGCTTGAAAAGGTTGCTGATATCTATCACTGCAACTTCTCGCTGTTCCAGTCGTTGCCAGATGTCTGGGCCATCGACCAGCTGCACCCGATCGTGCCGTTGCAATATCTGAACCAGATCCCCGACCGTCGCGCCGTGCTGTCCGATATCACCTGCGACAGCGACGGCAAGATCGACCGGTTCATTCTGGCCGACGGTGTTTCCCCCAGCCTGCCGGTGCATTCCCTGCCCGAAGAGGACGAATACTTCATGGGTGTCTTCTTCGTCGGCGCCTATCAGGAGACCTTGGGCGATCTGCACAATCTCTTTGGTGACACCAACGTCGTCACCATAGACCTGCGTCGGGACGGTGGCTTTGACCTGCTGCACGAACAAGAGGGCGACACGATCAGCCAGGTTCTGTCATATGTCGAATTCGACCCGCAGGATTGCGTCGCCGCCTTCCGCAAAATGGTGGATGAGGCGATTTCGACCGGCACCCTGAAAGCCAAGGACCGCAAAACCCTGATGAGCGCTTACCGCGACTCGATCAATGGTTACACCTATTACGAATAACCCCTGAGAGGAGATCACCCCCATGGGAACTTTGAGTGGCAAAACACTGGTTGTCGGCGCAGGTGGCGTATCCCACGCTGCCGTGCACAAGATGGCAATGAATTCAGATATCTTCACCGAAATCACGCTGGCCAGCCGCACGAAATCGAAATGCGACGCTATCGCCAGGTCGGTGAAAGACCGTGTGGGCGTTGATATCGCGACCGCCGAGTTGGACGCCTACAAGGTCGAAGACACTGTAAAGCTGATCAAGGAAACTGGTGCTGAAATCCTCGTAAACCTCGCCCTGCCCTATCAGGATCTGGTGCTGATGGACGCATGCCTTGAGGCGGGCATTCATTACGTTGACACCGCGAACTATGAGCCCGAGGACGAGGCCAAGTTCGAATACCACTGGCAATGGGCCTATCAGGAACGGTTTAAGGCGGCCGGTTTGACAGCCATCCTTGGTTCGGGCTTCGATCCCGGGGTCACATCGGTCTTTGCCAAATGGTTGAAAAAGCACAAGCTGGACACCATCCGCCAGATCGACGTGCTTGATGCCAATGGCGGTTCGAACGATCAGGAATTTGCCACCAACTTCAACCCCGAAATCAACCTGCGCGAAGTACTGGCCGAAGTGCGCCACTGGGAAAACGGCGAATGGAAACATTCTCCCGCCATGACCCACAAGGTCGAGTTCGATTTCCCCGCCATCGGCCCCAAGAACATGTACCTGATGTATCACGAGGAACTGGAATCGCTCTCGACCCACTTCCCCGAGATCGAGCGTGCCCGTTTCTGGATGACATTCGGCGACGCCTATATCATGCATGCCAAGGTCTTGGAAAACGTAGGCATGACCCGCATCGACCCTGTGATGCATGACGGTAAGGAAATCATTCCGATCCAATTCCTGAAAACCCTTTTGCCTGATCCCGGTGATCTGGGCGCGGAAACCAAGGGCAAGGCCTGCATCGGCGATATCGCCACAGGTCAGGCCAAGGATGGCTCGGGCGAGAAGACCTATTACATCTACAATATCTGCGATCATCAGGAATGCTATGCGGAAGTCGGCAGCCAGGCCGTCAGCTACACCACCGGTGTCCCCGCCATGATCGGCGCGGCGCAGGTGCTGAAAGGCAACTGGACCGAGCCCGGCGTATGGAACATGGAACAGCTCGACCCGGACGACTTCATGGCCATGCTGAACGAACATGGCCTGCCATGGCAGGTCCATGAACTCGACGGCCCGGTCACCTTCTGATCCGCTTCAGCTTCATCTGGCCCTAAATATCCCGGGGGTCCGGGGGCAG
>NZ_JBXWSL010000040.1:0-23899 GCF_059613425.1 Ruegeria sp. BHSA123
CGCCTTGGCAACCGCCAGCTATTTGGGAGCGCGTTTGCCAAGGCGCCGGTAACCCAAACAGTGGACGACTTTTGCTCCGCCCAATGGCAGACTTTCTCACCGCCGTTGACAGATTCGCTTAACTAGGCAAACTTCATAACCGGTACGGTTATCATTGGCTAAGTTTCTACTAAAAGCGTTTTTAACCCGGAAAAGCAAATTAGGTTCCTTCCTTCGTGTCGCTGCAAACTTCTGAATGAGAGGCTTAGTCTCGGCGATCACGTGGGAGGAAGGTAGCCAAATCAGCCCACCGCTATGACTGGCTCGGATCTGACGAAGGACCTTGTTGCGGCCGACTTACTTCACCGCGCGCACAGAAGAAAATCAGTGAATTTGACGCCTTCATCCCAGAATGGAAGAAGAAACAGCCGCGTGCCCGTTACGTTGAAGTATCTTAGGGCCAAGTGCCAGGAATTCTGCACTGAGCGTACCTTCGAATGCGCCCGTGCAAAGACCAACGGTGAAAAAACGCAACTCGATTGTTGAGGGTCGCCTGATCAACTCTCGGACTGCGTTCGGCCATGATCTCTGTTCGATTGCGACAGGAAACTGTGTGCCTCAAGTGGAATTGCGCAGTATATTGAGCCGTCGTTATTGGGACGTTGCGGCCCCTCAAAGAGCTCATTGTGAAACCTGTTCGAAACCCATTTGTCCGAACCAATCTTTCATTTCCACATGCCAGTCATTCACCAAAAGATTGCAACTTATCCATCTGCTTTATTCGGTCGCAACTGCCTGAACATGCGCTGCGAAAGCAGGATCAAACATCAGTGCCTTGCACCTGTCGAACCGACCCGTTGCATAGGCCCAGAAATCTTCGGCGGGGTTATCATCGGCATGTTGGATCAAGCCCCAGAGTGTCCACAGAAGATCGCACATCGCCTTGTAGATCACCATTCGCCCGAATTGAGCCGCTGTTGGTGCCGCGCCGAAATAGGACGTCAGCATCTCGATTTCTTGCGCCTCGGTCAGCCCGGCTTCGACCGACAAATCGCCGAGGTCCCAAAGGGCATCATTCATGCCGGAATATTCGAAATCCACGATCCACATACGGTCACCGTTGTCGAGAAAGTTCTCGCAAAGCGGATCGCAATGGCTGGGAACCAGCATGCCCGGCCTGTCTTGCAGCAGCTGTTTGATCGGCGCAGCTTCCGCGACAATTTCTGTATAGCCTTCGGGCAGGGAAATATCCTTTGTTGACAGGACTTTCAGATATTCATCGATCATCGAAAAAAGTTCGAACCGAAATTCGAAAGGGCGGGGTGACTCGTGTAGTTGCCGCAGGGCATGCCCGGCACGTGCGGCCGCTCCGGAGCGCGTTGCGAAAAGCTCGGGTGTCATGGTGACGATACCGTCAATGCAGTCACTGATCATCACACCGGTATCTGCATCCGCCCAAAGCACAGCAGGACCGATACCAGCTTCGGCTGCGACCTTGGCATTGTGAATCTCAACGCCGCGATCGATATAATCCGCGGTGCCATCTCCGGGGATACGAACGATCATGGTGTGCCCGCCGGTTTCCACTCTGTAGACCAGATTGGTCAACCCACCCAGCCGTTTGATTTTGCTGTCTTGTGCTGAGATTTCCTCAAAACCTTTCAGGTTGCGAAGTTCACTCAGGACACGATCAGTGTTTCCGTCAGTCATTTTCTGCCCTCCCCCTCAGGCTTTTAGCCGCTCATTGGTCGGATCGTACAGAGGCCCATCCACCCGGTGGATCTGTTCGCGGTCTCCGAACAATTCGAGTTCGAATTCCGTCTGGTCCATCAGCGCCACCGGAAGATAGCCGTAGATGATCGTTTTCCCGACATGGTACCCATAGCCACCGCTGCTGGCGCGCGAAACGGTTACGCCATTGTGCAGGATGGTTTCCCCCCCGGTCATCGGCAGTTTTTCCTCGGTCACGAAGGTACAGAGTTTCTGGGCTGCGCCATTGGATTTCTGGCCCTCCAGAACATCGCGCCCGAAAAAACTTCCCTTGGATTTCAGGTGGACGCGAGAGCTCAGGCCCGCTTCTACAGGTGTATAGTCCGGGGTGATATCGGTGCTCCAGTAAAGATACCCCTTTTCCAGGCGCAGCGAGTCTATGGTCCGGTAGCCAATGCCGCGGATGCCATAGGCCTGTCCTGCCTTCCAAAGTTGATCATAGACATGAAGTGCAAATTCGGTTGGGATGTGCAGTTCCCAGCCCAATTCGCCGGTATAGCCGATGCGCACCGCACGCACTTTTGCTGCTCCGACCGTAATGTCGCGCGCTGTTGCAAAGGGAAACGCAGCGTTTGAGATATCCTCTTCGGTTACCGCCTGCAGGACGTCGCGCGCTTTTGGTCCGCAGATATTGATCACCGCCCGGGATGAGGTAACCTCGATCAGATGTGCCGATCCGTCTTGCGGCAGATGGCGTCGGATCCAGTCGGAATCGTGCACCCCGAATCCGGCGCCGGTCACGATATAGAAATGGTCGCGCCTCAGGCGGGTGATGGTGACATCCGCCTCGACGCCGCCTTTGTCGTTACAAAGCTGGGTATAGATTACGCTGCCATCCGGCTTGTCCATGTTTGAGACCGCTAGGTGTTGCAACACACCCAACGCGCCAGAGCCGATCAGTTCGAACTTGGAAAAGCTCGATTGGTCGATCAGAACGACACCTTCGCGGGCAGCGCGGTGTTCTTCGGCCGCGAAGACATTCCAACCGGGATTGAGAAAATCGAGTTGATCCACTGGGGCGACCCCAGCTGGCGCAAACCACAAGGGCCGCTCCCACCCGTTCTTTGACCCATAGACCGCCCCGTGTTCTTTCAATCGGTTGTATAGCGGAGACAGTCGCAAATTGCGTGCGGTCTCGGCCTCTTGGCCCGGATAGCGCATCTTGTAGTGATGCGCGTAATGTTCGACGGCTCGGGGATACATAAAGGCCTTGGTCGCATGATGTGGGCTGAACCGCCGCACGTCCAATGGCCAAAGATCCAGGCTTGGACGCCCGTTCAGAATCCATTCCGCGATCATTTCCCCCGCGCCCCCGCCAGCCGCAATACCGTAGAGGAACCCGGTCGAGAGCATCAGGTTTTTAACCTCAGGGGCCCAGCCCATGACAAAATCACCATCGGCGGAGTAGGGGATTGGTCCATTGATGATTTGCCGGATGCCGACCTGGTTCACGACAGGCGTGACGACACCGGCAAGTTCAGCCAGCGGCGCGAAACGGTCAAGATTGTCCGGTAGCAACTGGCGCACGAACTCTCCGGGAATGCCCCGTTCTCCAAATGGCAATGTGTCGTCTTCGTAACCTCCGATGACCAGACGCCCGCCAGCATCGGGCTTGTAATAGACCAGACGCTCAGGGTCGCGCAGCGTGGGCAGGCCCTTGACCAATTCCGGCTCTGGCAACGGTTCTGTTACGACGTATTGGTGCTCGACAGCGCAGGCTGGCACCACGACGCCCAGTTTTGCGGCCAGTTCACGGCTCCACATGCCCGAGGCCAGCACAACGGTTTCCGCCTCATAGTCGCCGTTGGTTGTCATCACTTTGGTTATGCGGCCATTGCGGATTTCGAAATCCTTGACCTTCACCCCCTGCCTGATCTGTGCGCCGTGGCTCCGCGCACCGGCTGCAATCGCCAGACACAGGCCAGCGGGGTCAACGTGGCCATCCGATGGAATAAAGGCAGCCCCCTCTAACCCGTCGGCATCAATATAGGGAAACAGGGCTTTCGCTTCGTCTGGTGAGATGATTTCCATCTCCAGGTCAAAACTGCGTGCCATTGTCGCCAGACGTTTTGCCTCCAGCAGCCGTTCCTTGGTTGCCGCCAGCCGCAAGCTGCCGACTTTCTTCCAGTCGAACTCCATACCGGTCTCGTCGGCCAGCCGGTCATAGAGCGCGACCGATCGTTTCAGCATCCGGGTCGTATTGCGGGAAGACCGCAGTTGCCCAACCAGCCCGGCAGCGTGCCATGTTGCCCCCTCTGTCAGAGATGCCTTTTCCAGAAGGACGACATCCGTCTCACCTGCCCGGGCCAGATGATAGGCGATTGAGCATCCGATGATGCCGCCGCCAATAATAAGGTGTTTTGCAGAATGGGTTGTCATGGCCTCGCCCCTGTCGACAAATTTGATGCCAGATCATCGTATCGACCAACAGAAATCAACGAAAATTAAAAAAGAGTGTTGAAATATGTTGATTTAAAGAGGTATCAACAATTCATCCTGTTAGAATCCAACATCCGAGTGGCTGAATGTCGAAATACGAAAAGGACATCCTAAGCGCGGTTAACATTCATGGCCGAATCTCGGTCATGGACCTGGCGCAGAGGCTTAACGTTTCCGATCAGACAATCCGTCGAATTGTGAAGCCGTTGGTGGATGCGGGGCACATCGACAAGGTTCACGGCGCGTTGGTCAGCACCCAAAAGGTTCTGGATCCCCCTTTCATCGCGCGTATGACAACCAACCGCGCGGCGAAAGTCGCCATTGCAAAGTCCATTTTGAACCTTGTGCCTGATAACGCGTCCATTGCTATTGATACAGGATCTACGTCGGGTTTTGTGGCTCAGGCTCTCAAGGCGCGCAGAGATCTTACCGTGGTGACGAATTCAGCGTTCATTGCAACAACTCTGGCGATGGGGAACGGCAACCGGGTATTTATGGCGGGCACACAGCTTAGAAATCATGACGGCGCAGCGTTCGACCGCGCGGCCTTTGACGTTATTGCAAATATGTCGGTGGAATACTCGATCCTGTCGGCGTCGCGTGTGCATCCGAAACAGGGTTTTTTGGTGTTCGAACAATGCGAAGTCGATATTGCGGTCGCAATGAAGGCGATCAGCGAACGATGTTTCATGGCAGTGGACTCGACCAAGTTCCAGGCATCCGAACCCAAACCGGCCTTGCATCTTCCAGCTCTTTCGGCAAGTGACTTCCTGATAACCGAGCGGAAGCCTACGTCAAAATTTGAAGGCGTTATAGGTCGGGCAAAGACAGTAATCGCCGCAGATTAGTTTCAAGCTTTTGACGAATGAGCGGCTAAGAAAGGACGCGGCCCACCTGCACGCCGCGTTCAGTCATGTTCTGGACAGAGTGTACCGGGGTTATAAGTTAACAGCGTGCAAGACTGGATCCTTGGGGAAGTGACAGGGCTTCAATGTGATCAAGTTGCGAACTGTTAACGAACTGTTTTATGGGAACAAACGTCAGATCACCTATGCTCCCCAACTGTATTTTAAAGTTGGCAACATAGTCTTCGTCCGCAAATGCGCGGCGTACGTCGCTCCGCCGCGCGTGTTTTCGGGCATCTAGGTCCGGATTAGAAGATAAATTGGCCAGCTGTAGACATCCGGATCTGCTTCAGTGGCTGAGAATCTTGGAAAGGAAATCCTGAGCACGCGGGCTTCGCGGGGAACCAAAAAACTCGGCCGAGGGCGCGTCTTCGACGATTTCGCCATGGTCTATAAAGACCACGCGGTCGGCCACCTTCTTGGCAAACCCCATCTCATGCGTGACGACCATCATCGTCATGCCTTCCTTGGCCAGTTCCACCATGACGTCCAGAACCTCGTTGATCATCTCTGGGTCGAGCGCCGATGTTGGTTCGTCAAAGAGCATTGCCATCGGCTCCATCGCAAGGCCGCGGGCAATCGCCACCCGCTGCTGCTGGCCGCCGGACAACTGAGAGGGGTATTTCTGCGCATGTTCCGTCAGGCCCACGCGCTCAAGAAGTGCGAGCGCCTTTTCCTCCGCCTCTTTCGGATCGCGCCCCAGCACCTTGATCTGGCCGATCTTGATGTTCTCGGTCACGTTCATATGGGGAAACAGCTCAAAATTCTGAAAGACCATACCGATCTTGGAGCGCATCTTGTCGAGATTTGTCGATTTCGCGGTGATCGAGGTGCCCGCGACGGTGATCTCGCCATCATTGATCGGCTCAAGCCCGTTCACCGTTTTGATCAGCGTGGACTTGCCCGAACCAGAAGGGCCGCAGACCACGATCACCTCACCTTTGGCGACGCTGAGGGTACAGTTCTTCAGAACCTGAAAGGTCTTGCCGTACCATTTGTTGACATTCTTCATCTCGATCATGTGGCAAGCCTTTTTTGCAGATACCGGACGCCCATGGAGGCGAGGAAACAGAGGGTGAAGTAGACCGCAGCGACGAAGAGGAACATTTCCACCAGCTTCTGGTCACGGTTTGCAACGATCTCGGCACTGACAAGGAAATCGCTTAGGCCGACGACCTAGACGAGCGATGTGTCCTGAAAGAGGATGATCGCCTGTCTCAGCAGGATCGGAGTCATCGCCCGGAAGGCCCGAGGCAGCACGATATAGCGCATCGACTGGCTGTAGGTGAGGCCGATGACGCGCGCGGCGGCCAGTTGTCCGGGGCGGACAAAGTTGATGCCGGCCCGGATGATCTCGGAATAATAGGCGGCCTCAAACAGGATAAATGCCACGAGAACCGAGGAGAAGGCGCCGACAGGTCGCCCGACGATAAGCGGCATAAGGAAGAAGAGCCAGAAGATCACGAGGATCAGCGGCAGCGAGCGGAAGAAGTTGACATAGGCCGCAGCAAACTGCCCCAGAACCGGTACCTTTGCGATGCGCAGAAGGGCAAGGACCGTGCCAAGGACGATACCCCCTGCCACTGCGAGGCCCGTCAGTAGAAAGGTCATTTTAATGCCGTCCCACAACAGTTCGCCATTGACGGGAATGACGGAGAAATCGAGTGTCATTACGCAGCCCCTTTTGCGAAGGTGCCGGGCAGGGCGGTCATCCTGTCGACCCGCCGCATAACCGCCATCACCGTGAAGGTGACAAGGCTGTAGACCACAGTTGCTGCGGTGAAGGCTTCAAACCCCTGGAACGTATATTCCTCGATCTGTCGTGTCATCGCCGTCAGTTCGACGACACCGATGGTCAGCGCTAGCGAGGAATTCTTGAAGATCGTCAAAAACTCGCTTGTCAGCGGCGGGATGATGATGCGGTAGGCATTGGGCAGAAGAATATATCGATGAACCTGCACCTCGGTCATGCCGATGGCGCGGCCTGCCTGGCGCTGGCCACAGCCCACGGCCTCGATTCTTGAACGGACCTGTTCGTAGACACGCGAGGCGGTATAAAGGCCGATAGCGACAATGGCGGTGGTCAGTGCCGGGAAGGGCATGTCGCGCTTGACCTAACGCGACCAGTCATCCGGCAGGACTTCGGGGAAAACGAAGTACCACAGGAACAGCTGTACCAGCAGCGGAAAATTGCGGAAGATCTCTACATAGGTGGTGCCAACGGCCCTGAGGACCGGGCTGGATGAGGTGCGGAAGACACCGAGCGCTGAGCCCACCGAAAAAGCGATTGTCCTGGCCAGAAGCGAGATAACTATGGTCCAGCCGAAATAGGGCTCGCGGAACAGAATGCCCCAGTCCCAATTATAGTTCATGTCATCCCCCTGCCGCAGCTGGGGAGGGGCGGATGTACCCGCCCCTTCTTTTGTTGTTTATTCTGGCAGTGCCTGAATTTCGAACGCGGTCGCCAGTGTATCGGAAAGCGGCATGTCGATGTTTGTCGGGCCCGGCTCGAACCAATTGGCGTAAATCTCCTTGATCTCACCAGAGCGCATCAGACCGGCCGTGACCGTACGTCCAAGACGTTCGAACGTGGAGTCGTTGCGCTGCACCATCAGGGCATAGGGATCGAAGGACAGGTACCGCCCGGTGACCTGATAGCCAGTCGGATCGGACGCCTTTGAGATCAGGCCATAGAGCGGAACATCGTCCGAGCCATAGGCGTCGATGCGGTCCGTTTCCAGCGCCAGCCAGCCCTGGCTGTGATCCTTGACCGGTACGATCTCGACGTTCAGGCCCTTTTCTTCGATGATGGCCTTGATCGCCTTTTCGTTGGTCGTGCCCGTAGACAGGCCAATGACCTTTCCTTCCTGATCCTCGATCTCGGTGATGCCCGACCCGGTTTTAGAGGCAATCTTGGTGCCGGTGAGGAAGGTCGTGGGCGGATATTCCACCTGCAACTGGCGGGTCAGGTTGTTGGTGGTGGAATCGCATTCCATGTCGATCGTGCCATTGGCATCAGTGAGATGCAGGTCTGGCCGGTGACCGGCACATAGTGGACCTCCAGATTGTCTACGCCAAGCTCCGCCTTGATCGCATCGACAATCTTCAGGCACAGGTCGATCGAATAACCGATCGGCTTATTAACAGGGCCGATACAGGAGAAAGGGATCTAGGTTTCCCTTTGGCCGATACTGACCACGCCGCGTTCTTGAATGCGCTGCAATACCGGGCTCTCGCCGGCATCGGCAAAGGCCGGACCCGCAAGGGGAAGAATCGCCGTGACGGTCACTTGTGCAAGCATGTGCTTCATTTTCGTCTCCTCCCAAAAGTCTGTCTCTATTAGGCTATAGCTTTCATATGGTGCAGTTTCCGCGACCATCTTTGATCCGCCGGGGCTGCACCCTAGCCCCCATCCATCACGCCGAATACCGCGCACCACCCCGACGGACTCGCATTATCATTACTCAATACATGCGCTATCTGAAATTTGTATCGCTATTTAGGCAAGTTTATATGCAGAAACTGCATGCTAATGTGTCGCCGTGGACAAAGACTCAATACTCGATCTGCTCGCGCTGATCCGCGCCGAAAGCGTTTCGCTTGCCGCGCATAGCCGCATTTCTTCGCAATCCGCCTATTCCAGGCGACTTCAGGCCCTTTAGCATCTGTTTGACACTGAACTGTTGGACCGGTCGCGACGACCGTTAGGCCCGACCTATCAGCTCAGGTCCCTACAGGTGGAGCTTGAAGCAGCACTCGTCGGCCTCAACCGGCTTTCCGACGCTTTTGCGATCACGTCCGCTGAACCATTGCGGATATCCGCATTGCATTCGATCTCGGCCAACATCCTGCCTCGGGCGCTTGCCGCGTTCGGCGACACGCTGGCATCTCACGACTTGCGGCTGCGGTCGGCCAATCAGGAAACCTGCTTTCAGATGCTGATGACCGAAGAGGTCATGGTTGCCTTCTCCTACGAGGCTGAAACCCGCAGGCTAAACCCGCCAAAGGATCTGGTGCATCGCGCACTTGTCGGCAAGGACGGGTTCGTTCCCGTGGCAGCCGCGGGGGATGTTGCAGGAGTTTCAGGCGCGTAGCGAGCGGGACGAGGTGTTGCCGATCATCTGCTATCCATCCAACGTCTTTATGGGTGATCTCACCCGCTCGGTGCTGTTGCCGCAAATTCCGCAAAGGGTCTCGTTAAAGATCGTTTCGGGCCTGACCCAGACGATCGCCAAATGCATTGAGCACGGGCTGGGTGTCGGATGGCTGCCACGAAGTTCCATCGAAGACCAGTTAGCGAATGGAACCCTGGTCGAGCTTTCCGATCTCGGCTTTCCGACCGCCTTGATCGACCTGACCATGATGCGGCTCAAGACGCGCAGCTTTTCCCAGCCCGAAAAAGTGGTTGAGGCGATCTCTGCCGAAATATCGGCAATCTTTTCGCGGCAGGCCTGACGCCTGTTCGTTGCCGTCGGCGGTTTCCGCGGCCTTGTCGAAATCCGTCCGTTTCAGCAGTTCGCCCAACTGTCAGTGTAGTCAAGACGCCATCTCCACTGATGCTGACATATATAAGTTACTGCGGCAAAACCGGTGACGCCAAGTCGACGCACCGCCTGAGTAACGTCGGGCTCAGAGGCCAGTGCAGTCACTCCACGATGCCTATCCGTTCGATCTGTTGCACTAACGTACCACAGCTGATCAGGGCCTGCCCCGTTGCCAGGATCATCTGGGGCAGGATCATCCATTCTAGCGTCCAGGCAACGCCGGAACGTTCCTGCTCGTGCACCAGCGCCTGATGCATGCCCGACAGTTGGGTTGCGTTGAAACGAGCCAGTGCGACCAGCAGTTCCGCACGGACCGGGTTGCGCTTGTGAGGCATCGCCGAAGATCCGCCGCCACCTGTCAGCGAAACCTCGTCCACCCCTTGCTGGGCCATGAGCGACACGTCCTGACCAATCTTCCCCAGCGATCCGGTTATCAAGGAAAGCCATGAGGCAAGTTCTGCAAGATTGTCCCGGCGGGTATGCCAGTTTGCATTGCAGCTGGCCAGGCCAAGCCTGTCGGCCATATGATCTGCGATTGCCTGTCCGGATCCGAGCATCCCAACGCGGTCGCCAACGGCGCCGCCAAGTTGCAGCACAAGCAATCTGGGCTGCAATTCGGTCAGGCGTTTCTGGTGATCGGCCAATGGCAACCGCCAGTTTCGCAGGCGCGTGGCAACCGAAATCTGCAATGCCGCCTGCATTCGGGTTCGCCCCATCATCACGTGTTCGCCATATGCCTGCTCCAGCGCCACAAGCGCATCTATCAGGTCTGAAAGACGGGCCGAAAACACCTCCAGAATGTCTTTGATTGACAGAACCAGAGCGTTGTCGACAACATCCTGCGACGTCATCCCCTTATGCAGCGCGACGTGGCAATGATCGGGCAATGCCGCTTTGAGTGACCGCACCAGCGAGGGCACCACCACGCCATCCAATGACGTCCCGTCGCGCAGCGCCTGCATGTCGGGACGGTGTTGTCGGATAAGTTTAGCCGCGGTATCCGCCACCTCTGTTGGTACCTTGCCGACCGCCGCCAAAGCCTCAGAATATGCGGCCTCGACGGACAGCATGTGTCTTAGCTGAGTCTCTGCGCCCAGCATCTCTGAGGTCTGCGGGTCCTCAAACAGCCCGCTGAGCCAGGGATGAGTGGAAAGCTGTTCCATCCTATATGTGGCCTTTGAATTGTAGCGGGCGGATATCAATCGTCATGGCGCCATTCCTCCCTGCGCTCAAAGAGCCAAAATCTCGCGGGCCTGTTGCCAGGTGGCGACCGGACGTTCGTGCTTTGCGCATAACTCGGTCACGCGATTGACCAGCGCAGCATTCGAAGGCGCAAGCGTGTTGCGGTTCAGCCGGACATTGTCTTCCAAACCTGTCCGCGTGTGCCCGCCCGCAGCAACGGCCCATTCATTTACCACAATCTGGTTTGGACCGATCCCGGCGGCACACCATTCGGCATCCGGTGCGCGATCCTGCATGGATTTCACGTAAAAGTCGAACACGGCCCTGTCGACCGGCATCGCGTTTTTGACACCCATGACAAATTGAACATACAGCTTGCCATACAGCTTGCCTTCCTTGTGCAATCTGATCGCTTGCAGGATGTGGGACAGGTCAAACGCCTCGATCTCGGGTGTGACTTTGTATTTTTGCATTTCGGCTGACAGCCAGTCCACCAGGTCGGGTGGATTTTCGTACACCCGGGTGGGAAAGTTGTTCGACCCGACAGACAGCGACGCCATGTCAGGGGCCAGGGGCAGCATTCCGCCCCTGGCCTGACCGGCGCCTGACCGCCCACCAGTGGAAAACTGGATGATCATTCCGGGACAGTGTTTTTGCAAACCCTCTTTCAGGAGAGCGAATTTGTCGGGGTCGCTGCTGGGCGTCTGATCATCGTTGCGAACATGGGCGTGGACAATGCTGGCCCCGGCCTCGAACGCCTCTTGCGTGCTTTCGACCTGTTCCGCAACCGAGATCGGCACCGCGGGGTTGTTGTTTTTGGTAGGCAGGGAACCGGTGATGGCCACGCAGATGATGCAAGGTTTGGTCATGGTGACTTCCTGAAATGAGTGCCGCCTTGGGAAGGCAACACCAAGTAATCAGATATCAAAAAAGACGGTCTCATCTTCGCCTTGTATCTTGATATCGAAGCGATAGACAACTTGACCGTCCCGATTGGTGCGTTTGGCCAGCAGCGTTGCGCGGCGGCGTTCCCATTCGATGAGATTAAGGACCGGGTCCTTGCTGTTGGCCTCTTCCTCATCCTCGAAATAGATACGCGTATTCAGACCGACATTGATGCCCCGGGCTACAACCCAAAGGTTTATGTGAGGCGCTTGCTGGTCCACGTTTCGTCCCGGTGTCGGGCCGGGTTTGACTGTGTCGAACGCCCATTCGCCGGTTTCAAAATTGGTGATGACGCGTCCCCAGCCGCGAAAGCCGTCTTCGACATCGCAGCCGCCCTCAGGATGGGCATAGACGCCCCTGGCATTTGCCTGCCAAGCCTCAAGCAAGACATCCTTGATGGGCGATCCTGCCCCGTCCACGACCAGTCCTTCGACCCGAATACGCTCACCTTCGGCATTTGGTCCGGCTATATCCCAGCCCAGTTCCTGCCTGTAGATCTCAAATCCGGCAGCCCCAGGCGCCAGACCGATATGGACGTAAGGCCCGGCTGTTTGCGAGGGGGTTTCCTTTAGATAATCCAGCTGTTGCATCTTCAGTTCCCCTCCAGACGGTTTTCAAACAGGGTCGAGCGCCGACCGCGCAAGACCACGTCAAATTTATAGGCGATGGTATCCAGAGGGATCGTTGAATTCATATCGAGCCGCGAAATCAGGCGGCTGATCGCATCGGCATCAGGAATAGTTTTCACGATCGGACACCTGTTGATCAGCGGGTCACCTTCGAAATAGCATTGTGTGATCAGGCGCTGTGCAAAACCTGTTCCGAATATCGACATGTGGATATGGGCGGGACGCCAGCTGTTCACCCAATTGCGCCAGGGGTAGGCACCGGGTTTTACGGTGCGGAAGAAATAATACCCGTTTTCATCTGTCAGGGTGCGGCCACAACCACCGAAATTGGGATCGATCGGTGCCAGGTAGGTATCCTTCTTGTGGCGATAGCGCCCACCCGCATTCGCCTGCCAGATTTCCACCAACGTGTTTGGCACCGGACGTCCGTTTTCATCCTGCACCCTGCCGTGCAGAATAATTCGCTCGCCAATCGGGCTTTCACCGGGCTGCGCATAGTTCGAGATCAGGTCCTTATCCAGAGGATCAACATCGTTGTGGCCAAAAACCGGGCCGGTGACCTCACTGATCGAGTTTTGCAGCGAGATCAGCGAATATTGCGGTGAACGGGTCACGCTGGTCTTGTAGTCGGGCGTCAGTGCAGGTGGGTGCCACTCGCGGTCACGCTGGTAGAATTCACCTTGTTTCAACATTGTCGGATCACACTTCCTTTTTGTCTAACTGGGGTTTCTGCGCGTTTCCCATTCAGTCCTGTTCCATTTCGTCATACGTTTGTTTTGCCAGCCTGAGGGCCTGATTGGCGCGTGGTACGCCCGCGTAAATCGCGACGTGCTGAAACGCTTCAAGTACATCCTGCTTGCTGGCGCCGGTACGGGCTGTGGCGCGGATATGCATCGGGATTTCTTCGAAATTGCCCAACGCAGCCAGCAAAGCCAGCGTCAGCATGGATCTCTCACGGTCGCTGATCCCGTCCGAAGCCCAGACAGTGCCCCACGCGCCTTCGGTGATAAGCGTCTGAAATGGACCGTCCAGATCAGATTTGGCGGCTTCGGCACGATCCACATGGGCATCGCCCAGAATTCTGCGCCGCACTCGCATACCGGACGCGTATTTGTCACTCATTGCGGTTCTCCATCAGGAATGCGGACAAGTGTTCAGCATAGGTGGCGGGGGCTTCCACGCATGGCAGGTGCCCGGTGTTGGGTATTTCGGCATAGCGCGCCCCGGGGATCATAGCACAGGTCTGCCGGACCAGTTCGGGCGGGCAGGCGCGGTCATCTGATCCGGCGATGGCCAGAACTGGCAATCGCAGCGCCCAGGTCATGGATTCAAGATCAACATTTGAAATCGCGTTGCAGCATCCCAGGTACCCAGAAACAGGGGTACGCACCAGCATGTTGCGCCAAAGCAGCACGTTATCGGTTGCCCTGAAACCCGCTGCAAACCAACGGTCCAGAATTGCGTCAGCCACAGACTCGATGCCGGACGATCGGATTGCGCCCATCCGGTCACGCCACATCTGGGCCGTCCCCATTTTTGCGGCGGTGTTGGAAAGAACAAGGGCGCGGATCAGGTCTGGTCGGCGCGAAGCCAGCGCCTGACCGATCATGCCGCCAATCGACAGGCCGACAAACACCGTGTCGCGAACCCCGATATGTTCAAGCAACGCCTCGGCGTCATCTGTCAGCTCAGCCAAGCTGTAAAGTGCCTGAGGGCATTCCGACAGGCCGTGACCACGCAGATCGAACCGGATCAGGCGCAGCCCCTTGGGCAGCAAGGGCAAAACTTTGTCCCAAAGGCGCAGGTCAGTTCCCAGCGAGTTGGCAAACACCACAGGCGTGCCATCTGGATCGCCATCCTCACGCCAATGCAGGTGAATGTTATCCAGCGCCGCAATCTGCATCAGTAGGGCAGCCCGACGTAGTTTTGTGCAAACACCGATTGGGCCTCTTTGTTTTCGCGCAGGAAATCAATGTCAGCCTTCTGTATTTTCAGGTCAAAGCCGTTCTGTTCCGGAAAACGGTGCAACAGGTTGGTCGTGGACCAACTGAACCGCTCGGCTTTCCAAATTCGGGCCAACGCTTTTTCGGAATAGCGGTCGATGCCTTCGCTGTCGTGGTTTTTATAGAATTGCAGCAGGGCGTTGTGCAGATAGTGGATGTCGCTTGCCGCCGTGTTAAGCCCCTTGGCCCCGGTGGGGGGCACGATATGCGCGGCATCACCACACAGGAACAAACGGCCCCAGCGCATTGGTTCAGTCACGAAAGACCGCAGCGCCGCAATTGATTTTTCGACAGATGGCCCGGTGATCAGTGTCTCAGCATATTGCGCGGGAATCCTGCGTTTCAGCTCCTGCCAGAAGGCTTGATCAGTCCAGTCATCGGCACTGTCAGACAGCGAGCATTGAATGTAGTAACGGCTGAGGTTCTCATTGCGCATGGAACAAAGCGCAAAACCGCGTTCCGACCCGGCATAGATCAGTTCGTCATGGACCGGGGGAGTTTCGGACAAAACGCCCAGCCAGCCAAACGGATAGACCTTTTCATATTCCCGGCGCACGGTCAGCGGGATGGTTTGACGCGACACCCCATGAAACCCGTCGCACCCGGCGACAAAATCGCAATCAATCCGGTGTCCGGTCCCATCCGCTTGATACGTCACATAAGGTGCATCGCTGTCAGCCCCATGAATCTGAAGATCATCGACGTTAAAAGCAATCTTGCCGCCCATCGCATCGCGTACATCATACAGGTCGCGGGTTACTTCCGTTTGTCCGTAAACAACCACATGTTTGCCCGTCAGCTCTTTAAAGTTGATGCCGAATTCGATATCGCCATACGAGATCACTGTGCCGTCATGGACAAAACACTCCTTGTCCATCCGATCTGCTACACCGGCTTCGCGCATCAGCTCCACAAAACCGGTTTCCAGAATGCCAGCGCGAATGCGACCCAGAACATATTCCCTGGTTTTGCGCTCTAACACGATGGTGTCTATGCCGTTGCGGTGCAACAACTGGCTGAGCAAAAGACCTGAAGGTCCACCGCCGATGATCGCGACCTGAACGCGCATGTTGGCTCTCCTGATTTCGCGTGTCTAATAATTGAACGTCATTTCTCGATATGTAAAATGAGTTCTGCTTGGACTTAGTTGCTATAATTGGAAAGTTATGATAGATCGCCGCATCAAAGTTAGGCATATTCAATGTTTTATTGAGATATGTCGCGAGAAAAGCCTGAAAGTTGCGGCAGAGAAGCTGTTTCTCACGCAACCGGCGATATCCAAGACGCTTAAGGAGCTTGAGGATATTCTGGGCACTGTGCTGTTGTCCCGTAACCGGTCCGGTGTTTCTCTGACGCGGCAGGGCGAAGTGTTTCTGCATTTCGCCGAAATGTCGCTGGCCGCTTTGCAGCAGGGCTTTTCTGGTGTAGAGCAGATCGAAGCGCGCGGCAGGGCCAGTCTTCGGGTCGGGGTGCTGCCTTCGGTTGCGGCCCGTTTGATGCCAGCCGTTGCCACCGAGTTTTCCGAACTTGCGGGCAATGCCCGACTGAGCGTTTTCGACGGTCCACATGGCCATTTGATGGAGCGTCTTCGTCTGGGCGACCTGGAGCTTGTTATCGGGCGTTTGGGTCGCCCTGAAACCATGCAGGGCATTTCCTTTACCCAGCTTTACGAGGAGAAGGTCGTCTTCGTCGTGCACGCGGATCACCCGCTGCTGAAAGCCCCCGATCTCAGGCGGATTACCGAGTGGCAAGTGCTTTATCCACCTGAAGGATCGGCAATCCGGCCCTTGGTGGATCGCCTCATGATCGCGCATGGGATTGGTGAAATCGAAGATCGTCTGGAAACTGTCTCGGGTGCTTTCGGACGGGTGTATACCCGACAGACCGATGCGATCTGGATTATCTCGGCAGGGGTGGTCGCCAATGAAATCAGCGATGGCCACCTTGTAGCGCTGCCGTTTGATACGTCGATCACACGCGGGCCCGTTGGGCTGATGCGTCGGCCTGACCAGGTTCTGTCACCTCAGGCGCAGGTTTTCGGGTTGGCTTTGGACAATGCAATTGCGAGGTTGGGCTTGTCGCCTGATGGTGCGACCTCTGATAACTAAGGCTGGTCCATTCTGCCGGGGTGGCGCGAGGACAGGAGCACAAGATGGATGACAAGGAACGCAGAATCCGTGAGGCGATTATCGAGAAATGCCTTTTTCTGAATTCCAGTGGTCTTAGCCAGGGAACATCCGGCAATATCTCGGCCCGATACGAGAACCGGATGCTGATCACACCTTCGGCGACGCCATATGACAAGCTGACCCCCGAGATGATCGTCTCAATGCCATTTGATGGAGACTATGGGAGTTGGGATGGCCCGCTCAAACCTTCGACCGAATGGCGGTTCCACTTCGACATCCTCAAGACCCGCCCCGATATGGGCGCTGTTGTCCATGCACATCCGACCTATTGCACGGCGCTGGCGATTGCACACAAAGAGATCCCGGCAGCGCATTACATGGTCGCGGCCTTCGGTGGTACTAATGTTCGCTGCGCACCCTATGCGCGCTTTGGAACGCCCGAGCTGTCGGAGCTGGCGATCGAAGCGCTGCAAGACCGAACCGCCTGTTTGCTTGGCAATCATGGGTCCATTGCCATGGGTGAGGACCTGGACAAGGCCATGTGGCGCGCGGTTGAGCTGGAAACCATTGCCCGGCAATATTACCTTTCCTTGGCCCTCGGTCCGGTAATCCTGACCGATGAACAGATTTCTGAAACGCTATCCGGTTTCGCTTCTTACGGCATTCATGACGACTACAAGGACGTCGCAGAAGGTACTGCCGGGAAGCAAAATGAGCCTGAACAGACCTGACGACCAAGGTGGTTGCGCTGGGGGTCGATATATTGGGCTCAAGTCCAAAACGCCGCGACTTGATCAGGAGGTTTTCGGCTGTTCGGCGTTGGCGTCACGCGTCTTACCGTTCGCGCGGATACGGCAGCCTATTG
This sequence comes from Ruegeria sp. BHSA123, assembly GCF_059613425.1. NCBI lineage: Bacteria > Pseudomonadati > Pseudomonadota > Alphaproteobacteria > Rhodobacterales > Roseobacteraceae > Ruegeria > Ruegeria sp. BHSA123. Next base: position 17,391 of record NZ_JBXWSL010000040.1, read on the forward strand.
ATTTATTGCCGCGCGTAAAGAAAATGTAAGGTCAAAGCAAAAGAATTCCGTAAGCGGGTAGGTATGGCAAAAATAAGAAATATGGAGGAGTTTGCGGCCCTCAGCGGGATTTCTCGGCCAACGGTTTCCAAATATTTCCACGACCCGGAAAGCGTTCGTTCCTCTACGCGGGCGCGTATCGAAGAAGCTTTGGAAAAGTTCGATTACCGCCCCAACATCTATGCGGTGAACCAGAACCGAAAGCTGACCAAGAATATCGGCATCGTTGTTCCCTATCTAGCCGATCCATTTTTTGCCGAGATGGCCAGATACCTTGAGCAGAGCTGTATTGCTGCCGGGTATCGTCCATCTCTTTTCAGCTCGCATGGTGAACAGAAGCTGGAGAATGAAATTCTCGATAGTTTGCGCTCTCTGAAACCGGCGGGAGTGCTGTTTGCCCCATTAGGGCGTGCCTCAGACCGCGCTTACATCGAGAAGTTTTGCGCCGAGGTGCCTACTGTTCTGTTTGACAGCAACCTTGAAGGGTTGGGCGCCGCATTTATTGGATCGGACAATTTCAGTTTTGTGTCCCAAACCGTGGAATACATGACCCGGACGGGTGAACCTCCGTCTTTCTTTGAAATGCGCACGCCAGCAAACCCAAACGCCAACAAGCGACGCAAGGCATATATAGAGGTTATGGAACGTCTGGGGTTCGAGCCCGATGTCATTAAAATTGATGGCGAAGGCTGGGCGTTTGAAGAGATTGGGCATCAAGGTGCTTTGAGAGTGTTGGAGAAAGGCGCTCTCAGGACGAACTCGGTTTTGTGCAGCAATGACCGTCTTGCGATCGGATTTCTGGCAGCCTGTTATGAGCAGGGGATTCGGGTTGGGCGAAAGGAAGATTGCTCACTCCGCGTCGCATCAAATGACGACCACCCCTTTGCAAGATTTACTTGTCCATCGCTGACAACAGCTGCGCATGATTATGACAACGTGGCTGGGCGCAGTGTGGATACCTTGTTTGAACTCATTGAAAGCGGGGGAAAATTTGACGATCGGACGGAAACTCTGTTTCCGGCACGGCTTGTCTTGAGGGAATCTGCATGAACTAAAATTTAACGCGCGTAAAGTTTATATTGACGCCGCGACAATTTATAAACTAGGGTCTCTGTACAGCATCCAAGCTCAGGGAGGACAGGGATGTATTTGAAGAACGCACTTCGTGCGGCGACTGCGTTGACTTTCGTCGTTACGGCAGCAGCCCAAGCGGAAACCATCACGATCGCGACCGTCAACAATGGTGACATGATCCGGATGCAGGGCTACACAGACAACTTCACCAATGCGACAGGCATTGATGTCGAATGGGTGACGTTGGAAGAAAACGTTTTGCGTCAGCGCGTCACGACCGACATCACCACCAAAGGCGGTCAGTTCGACATCATGACCATCGGCATGTACGAAACCCCGATCTGGGGTGCGAACGGCTGGCTGGTACCGCTGGACGGTTTGTCCGATGAATATGATGTTGGTGATCTGCTGCCTGCGATGGCAGGCGGGTTGAGCCATGATGGCACGCTTTATGCTGCGCCTTTTTATGGCGAAAGCTCGATGATCATGTACCGCACCGACCTGATGGAAAACGCCGGTCTGGAAATGCCAGAAGCACCAACATGGCAATTCATCCGTGAAGCTGCGGCTGCCATGACTGATCGCGACAACGACATCAACGGCATCTGCCTGCGCGGTAAGGCGGGCTGGGGTGAAGGTGGTGCCTTTATCACTGTAACCGGCAATTCCTTCGGTGCGCGCTGGTTTGATGAAAACTGGAAGCCCCAGTTCGATCAGCCTGAGTGGAAAGAGGCGCTGACGTTCTTCGTCGACATGATGAGTGAATCCGGCCCAGCTGGCTATGCCACTAACGGTTTCAACGAGAACCTGTCTTTGTTCCAGCAAGGAAAGTGCGGCATGTGGATTGACGCCACCGTTGCCGCGTCTTTTGTGACAAATCCGGAAGACTCAACCGTAGCTGACAAAGTTGGCTTCGCACTTGCACCAAATTCGGAAGGCGTCGACAAGCACGCCAATTGGCTTTGGGCTTGGGCGCTGGCGATCCCGGCGGGAACTCAGCGGGAAGATGCGGCCAAGCAGTTCATCGAATGGGCAACCTCGAAAGACTACATCGAGCTGGTGGCTGAAAACGAAGGGTGGGCCAATGTGCCTCCGGGCGCGCGGACCTCGCTTTATGAGAATGACAACTACAAGGCGGTCCCATTCGCAAAAATGACTCTGGAATCGATCCTGAAGGCTGACCCGCAGAATTGCTGTGTGCAGCCGACGCCCTATACCGGTGTCCAGTTCGTGGCCATTCCGGAATTTGCAGGGATTGCCACACAGGTTAGTCAGGAATTCTCGGCCGTTTATGCCGGGCAGCAAACAGTGGATGAGGCGCTTGCCAAAGCGCAGGCCTTCACAGCAGAAGAGATGGAAGCCGCAGGGTACTGAGGCAACCTTCCCAGCAGGGGGCAAATCTTCTGTCCCCTGCTCCCACTTCCACAATTCGTGTTTTTCTCGCAGGCTGTCTTACGCCTGAACAGAGAGGTCTTGCGCAATGGCAACTCAACATTCCAGATCAGTTGCACGCCTGATGATGACACCCGCAGTGGTGCTGCTGCTTGGCTGGATGCTCGTGCCACTGACGATGACCCTGTATTTTTCCTTCAAGAAGTATCTTCCCCTGCGGGGCGGTGATCTCGGATGGGTGGGTTTCGACAACTATATCCGATTTGTTTCGTCCAGTTCGTTCTGGCCCGCCGTTCAGGCAACGCTTGTCATTGTTCTCGGCGTGTTGGCGATTACGGTCATTCTGGGCATCCTGCTGGCGATGCTTTTAGATCAACCGATGTGGGGCCAGGGGGTGGTGCGCATCCTTGTCATTGCGCCATTCTTCGTTATGCCGACCGTTTCGGCTCTGGTCTGGAAAAACATGTTCATGGACCCGGTCAACGGGTTGCTGGCCCATCTGTGGCGCTTTTTTGGGGCTGAACCGGTCTCGTGGTTGTCCGAAGCTTCAATGACCTCAATTGTCATGATCGTGTCGTGGCAATGGCTGCCATTTGCGACACTGATCCTTTTGACCGCAATCCAGTCGCTGGACAGTGAGCAACTGGAAGCTGCTGAAATGGACGGCGCTCCGCCGCTCAAGCGGTTCTACCACATCATTCTGCCGCACCTTAGCCGTGCAATCACAATCGTAATCCTGATCCAGACAATCTTTCTGCTTTCGATCTTTGCCGAGATTTTCGTCACCACAGGTGGCGCGTTCGGCACCCGTACACTCACCTACCTGATCTTCCAGCGCGTTTTGGAAAGCCAGAATATCGGTCTCGGATCAGCCGGAGGTGTCTATGCAATCATTCTCGCCAATATCGTTGCGGTCTTCCTGATGCGCATTGTCGGCAAGAACCTGGACGCGTGAGGAGATAAAACCATGGCCCGCACCGTCACAATCCAACGCAAGTCGGTGAACACAGCCCTGGCTTGGGCCGTCGGTCTGCTGATCTTTTTCCCGATCCTCTGGACGATCCTGACCAGCTTCAAAACCGAAGCGCAGGCCATTGCGAGCCCGCCACTGTTCCTGAACTTTGACTGGACGCTTGAGAACTATGCTGTCGTACAGGAACGCTCGAATTACATGCGTTTCCTTTGGAACTCGGTCATCATTGCAGGTGGGTCAACCCTGTTGGGTGTGATCATTGCCGTACCGGCAGCATGGGCAATGGCGTTTGTTCCTTCGAAACGTACAAAGGACATTCTGCTTTGGATGCTCTCTACCAAGATGTTGCCGGCAGTCGGTGTCCTTTACCCGATCTACCTGCTGTTCATCCGTCTGGGGCTGCTTGATACACGAGGTGGATTGGTCGTCGTGTTGATGCTGATCAACTTGCCGATCATCGTCTGGATGCTCTACACCTACTTCCGTGAAATTCCCGGTGAAATCCTTGAAGCCGCACGGATGGACGGGGCGACACTGAAAGAGGAAATCCTGCACATCCTGACACCCATGGCTGTTCCGGGCATCGCTTCGACTGTTTTGCTGAACTTCATTCTTGCCTGGAACGAGGCGTTCTGGACCCTCAACCTGACAGCCGTTGACGCGGCCCCGCTGACCGCATTTATCGCCAGCTATTCCAGCCCCGAGGGCCTGTTCTTTGCCAAGCTCAGCGCGGCTTCGACAATGGCGATTGCACCGATCCTGATCCTTGGCTGGTTTAGCCAGAAACAACTTGTCCGCGGCCTGACTTTTGGCGCTGTGAAATAAGGAAAACTTATCATGGGACGTATTCAACTCAGGTCCGTGACCAAAAGCTTTGGCGACGTACAGGTTATCCCGCCACTGGATCTGACCATCGAAGACGGAGAGTTCACGGTGTTCGTCGGGCCATCGGGTTGCGGCAAGTCCACTTTGCTGCGTCTGATTGCGGGGTTGGAGGACATCACGTCAGGTTCCATCGACATTGACGGGGCCGACGCGACAAACGTACCACCCGCAAAACGCGGTCTGGCGATGGTGTTCCAGTCCTATGCCTTGTATCCGCACATGTCCGTTCGCAAGAACATCGCCTTTCCCTTGCGCATGGCAAAACTGGATCAGGCCGAAATCGACAAACGTGTGAAAGGGGCCGCGCAGGTTCTGAACCTGACCGACTATCTGGATCGCCGCCCCGGCCAGCTGTCCGGTGGCCAGCGTCAGCGCGTTGCTATCGGGCGTGCCATTGTCCGTGAACCCGCAGCGTTCTTGTTCGATGAGCCGCTGTCCAACCTGGACGCTGCGCTGCGCGTTGGCATGCGGTTGGAGATCAGCGAGTTGCACGAACGGCTGGCGACCACCATGATCTATGTGACCCATGATCAGGTTGAAGCAATGACGATGGCCGACAAGATCGTCGTGCTTCAGGCTGGTGTGATCGAGCAGGTCGGAAGCCCGCTGGACCTGTATCGTACGCCACGAAACCTTTTTGTCGCCGGGTTCATCGGTTCGCCCAGGATGAACTTTATCGAAGGCGAAGAAGCTGCAAAACACGGCGCACATACAATCGGCATCCGCCCCGAACATATTGCTGTGTCCGAGAGCGACGGAACCTGGAGCGGTGTTGTAGGCGTGTCCGAGCATCTTGGATCAGATACGTTTTTCCACATACATGAAACCGGTATGGCGGAAACAATCACGGTGCGAGCAGACGGAGAAGTTGGATTTACGCATGGCGACCGCATCTACCTGACGCCACGTGCCGACGTGCTTCATTGTTTTGACGCGCAAGGGCTGCGGATCGAATGAAGCGACTGGACGGAAAAACCGCGCTCATCACTGGGGCTGCGCGCGGAATCGGGCTGGCCTTTGCAAAAGCTTACGTCGCCGAAGGTGCGCGTGTGGCCATTGCCGACATAGATTTCGCGCGGGCGCAATCCGCAGCCACGGAAATCGGTGACGCTGCAATGGCGGTCGAAATGAATGTTGTTGATCAGGACAGCATCGACATTGCTGTTGCGCGCACAGTGGATCAGTTCGGCCAGATTGACATTCTGATCAACAATGCTGCCGTTTTCTCAGCAGCGCCAATCATCGAAATCGACCGCTCCGATTACCAGCGCGTCTTTGATATCAATGTTTCGGGCACCTTGTTTACAATGCAGACCGTTGCGCGACACATGATCGACGCCAATGTCAAAGGCCGGATCATAAATCTGGCCTCACAGGCTGGTCGGCGTGGCGAACCTTTGGTCGCCGTTTACTGCGCCAGCAAGGCTGCCGTTATATCTTTGACGCAGTCAGCGGGGCTCAATCTGATCGCTCACGGGATAAATGTGAATGCGATCTCACCCGGTGTTGTTGATGGAGAGCATTGGGACGGCGTCGACGCCTTCTTTGCGAAGTACGAAAATAAAAAACCGGGGCAGAAGAAGCGTGAAGTTGCATCAGCGGTACCGTTCGGCCGTATGGGACGGGCCGAGGATTTAACCGGGATGGCGGTGTTTCTGGCGTCTGATGAAGCGGAATACATCGTGGCCCAGACTTACAATGTCGATGGCGGAAACTGGATGAGCTGATGACCCCTTTGGCGGACATAACACCGGTAGAGCTGTGCCTCGAACGCCTCGGATCGCTTCCTGCGGATGTCAAAATACCCGGATACCGGCGTGAAGACCTGACCCCTGGAATTGTTCATATTGGGCTTGGGAATTTTCACCGTGCGCATCAGGCATGGTACATCCACAGGCTGATGCAAAAAGGGCAGGCCTTGGACTGGGCGATCATCGGGGCCGGCGTTCGGGCTTTTGACGCGGACATGCGCGAAAAGCTGATTGGGCAGGACTGTCTGACAACTTTGATCGAGCTTGACCCGTCCGGCGTTTCGGCCGAAGTCATCGGTCCGTTGATGGACTATCTGCCCATTGAACCCGAAAATGCGCCTCTGATCCGGAAAATGTCCGATCCCGCCATTCGGATCGTGTCCCTTACCGTAACG